>JAIPFP010000275.1 GCA_021736575.1 Pirellula sp.
CCAAGTCCGCATGGAGTTCGCCTATGCTGGCGGCGGTCTCGGCAAGGGTGGCAAGGTGACGCTTTACACCGACGGCAAGAAGGTAGGCGAGGGGAACGTCGAGGCGACGCTGGCGACGATCTTCTCCGCCGATGACGGCACGGATGTCGGTGAGGATTCGGGCGCGGCGATTTCGCCGGACTACGGCACGGTGGGCAACCATTTCAACGGCGAGGTCAAGGGCGTGCAGCTCTCGATCACGGATGACCCGAACAACTCGGATCACCTGGTCAAGCCCGAGGACGCCATCCGTGCTGCGATGGGCCGGCAGTAGATGCCAATTCGCCTGCGGCTTTACGAGCAAACGAAACAGTAATGAAACGAATTCTCAAAGAACCACCGCCCCGGGAAGCCATGTGGATTGCAGCTGGGATGATCAACGTCGAACATTGCTTCCGACGGCATAGGCCGATCCGTTGACGAACCAAGATCCTCTTCGAAGAAGTCATTAGAGACTTCCTTGAGTCTGTAATCCTCGGTGCAATCTCCATTTTGCGGCCATGTTTTGGCTTGATGCCAGATTGTATCAAGCCGAACTTTCGGCCACAGCCTGAAAGCTTGGGAGTTGGATGCAAACGAACTATCGCACCCAACCAGTTGCACCGCGGGACGCGATGGTCAGGTTTTTCAGGTCACTGCCACTGGCGTTTTTCGCTAAAACCTCACGCCCGTTCGAAATCACGAAAGTGCCGTGTTTTGTTGGGTTTCCGAGCACGAGACTCGTTTGGGGTGAGTCTTGTGGTTTCGAGCCTTTGGCCCCGATTCGAGCCTTTTGGGGTTGCGATGGGTGCCAACCGCGTCCCGTGGTTTGTGTAACGGAGAAGCTCGACGAATCGCAAACCCCTTAGATTTATTGGGTAGAAACGCAAAGACCCGCTGGGGTGAGCCAGCGGGTCTTGAGCGAAATGGTCACGTTGCGGTGACCAAGTTTATGGAGGCGGGGGGAATTGAACCCCCGTCCCGCGATACTTCCAATCCGGCCTCTACATGTTTAGCCAACTAGTCTTTGTCTCGCCCACCACGTTCGTTGTTGACCTCGGTGCGGTGCGCCAGCCTCGAGCTTTTTTAACATCATCCGTGCGAGACACGGGATAATGCGGTCCGGAATTGCGACAGGTATTCCAGCGCCTCCGGCGGGTCCTGGGTACCTGAGCTGCCTAAACTAGGCTGCTAGTGCGAGGTTTTCCTCTGCAGTTACTTTTTTTAACCGGCTTTTTACGTGGCCAACCGATCAACCACGACATGCCACCAAGATCTTCATTTATCCGGTCGATTCCAGATCGCCCCCGAATTACCCTTCAACCTGCTAACTACCCCAAAAGAGCATTCAACACGCATCGGATTTGAAGATTCGACTTCAATGCCTATTATCGCTCTCAGAACCATTCTGACTAGGTTCGATTTATCCAGACACCTTAGTTTTCGCCAGAATTGGCTTGGACATCACGGATTCGCACAATCGCTCCGGGCCGTGCTGAGGCGAACGGGACTAGATCACACCATTGCAAATTTATCGATCGACCCCGAGCCGCTCGGGAGCCCCGAGCCGCTCGAGAGCCCCGAGCCGCTCGAGAGCAGAGAGCGCTTCCGCGTTTTGATTGTCCAGTCCCACGGCTGCACGATACCATTGCTTTGCCAGGTTGAGTTTGCCAAGTTGTTCGGCTGTGCGTCCAATTTCGACTCTGAGGGTGGCATCCTCGGGGCGCACAATGGCGTCTTGATGCAGGTCAGCGAATTTGAGAAAGGTGTTCTTTAGTTCGGTGGCCTGTTGAATCTGCTGTTCACCCTCATCCTTCGCCCCGGAACCCACCAGTGCACGACCGAATAAGAGTCGCGATTCGTGGTCATATGGCGAGGAATCCGTCATTCGCTTGAGAAGTGAAAGTGCAGGATTCCAATCGCGGCGAACGACCAGGATCCTGCCTACAATCAACCCTGTCATTCGATCATTCGGTACACGTTTCAGTACGGACTCTGCTAGTTTCAAAGCCTCCTCAGTGTTTCCCGCAGATTCTTCAATTGCTGCTTTCGTAGCAGTCACTCGGAGCGAATCAGGGCAATCTTCCAGCGCCGCACGAGCTTGGTCCAATTGGCGAATCGCTAACAAACACTCGGCTAACTTGATTCGCATGAAATTCTTAGCATCCTCGCCTACAGAACGCGTGAGCAGAGTCCGACAATCGCGAATCGCTTCTTCGTATTGCTCGTAGTCCTGAAAAATCCGCTCGGAAAGCAATAAGGAACCGACATCCGAGGGATCGAGCTCTGCTGCTTTGCGAAGATGATCCGTCGCGAATCGCATTGCTCCTGTGTCATAGTATGTCTTGCCAAGCAATCGGTGTGTTCTCGCGTGATTTGGGTCTAACTTCAAACCGCTTTCAAAAGCACCGATGGCATTGTTCAATCGATTCTGACGTTGAAAGATCTCTCCGGCGATGACGTACGACTCGCCCTGCATCACGGGAACCGTTGAAATCTCTTCCGCGGCCCGCATGGCTTCGTCTAACTTGTTTTGTTTGGTAAGGATCAATGCAGTGATCGCTGTCGCCAAAACGTTGTATTGAGATTCGGTTGACAGCTCAACACGGATGCGTTCCGCTTCGGAAAAGTCACCGCGGTCGACCGCAGCCACTGCAAGACGGTAACTTTTTCCTTGCGGAATTTGGTCAATTGGATTTACGGACGGAACGACCGTTGAAGCGGAAACATTTGTTGTTGAAGTTGGGCTATTAACAATGTCCGAAATCCGTTCCTTAGCGGCTGTACTCGCGCGATCTGCAGTGGATTCCGATTTTCCACAGCCTCCACACGCCAGCACACAGTGTGTGACAATGGCGAGCTTCCAGAAGTTGCTCATCTTTGCCCCCTCGCTTCCCGTTTAGTTCGTTTCAGGAATTGCTGTTGGAGCTTTGCGTTTGTGGCCAGAGAAAACCACGATGACAAAAACCGACAGACATGCGAACCAGATTACGTTCAAACCAACTGAGTTCGATGGGAAAAAACTGGTATTGGTATGTCCTGGCAGGAGAACAGCACCAACCACCGGCACAGCTATTCCTGCTAAAAGACCAGCTAATGGAACGGAAAATGCTCTCCTTCGAACGGTTGGCTCTCGGTGAAGAATCAACCATAGAAAGATAGGCATTACGAGGAGAATGTTCACGATTGAAAACACAATCATGTCGCAAAGCAGGGGGCGAGATTCTTGTGAAATCAAAGGAATCGGATATTCGAGATCCAGATAGCGTCGAGTTACCAAACCAACTGCTCCAGCCGCTAATCCAAAGAGGACGCCCGCAACCAAAGCTACGATTCCGGAACCTATCGTCCCACCTGACTTACCCAACAGAAAGAAACCGACTAATCCAATCAACGAGCCTGCAACACCGAACTTCATCAGCGAATTTTTCCAAACGTTTACATTCATCACGGCGTATAGTTTCGCGAGTTCTTCCTTGGGACTCATTGCGCTAACACCTGCAAGTTCATCTGGAATGCCCCAGTGCTTTGGTGGATATGTAAAGCCGAGCCAAGCCAACAATCCAACCATGGAAATCGCTAACAACCATCTTGTGTTGTTCACGAACGCGTTGGATGAAGCCGCTGAATAGCCTTCGTCCGTTGCCGCCGCCGTCGAGTCAAACATTGAGAGATTCCTTCGAATAATTAGGAAGAGGGGAAAGTAAGTCCAAATTGAGTTCGGAATAACAGGAAGAATACCGCGATTTTACGAGACTTGTCGCTTATCGCCACTCTACTCACGATCGGTCGATCATTTCGTGTAGCCTGTCGCTCCGCGAACTTTGCGTGGCGATCGCATCTTTGGCGGAGCAAAAGGGGACACTTGGTAGGCACAATTCTCAACATAAAGTCCGATTTAAGTATAGCAGACGCATTCGGTCGATGGATGAATCCTCAACGAAAATCCCGGGTGATGTTGACTGCGACGAGTATAACTCCCAACAGCAACAAGATTCCGCCTGGGGGAACCAGAAAAATTCCAATGCCCGGATCGCCTGAATAGTAGAATATGCCCCCTAGGAAAAAGCCGAGAGGCATGAGCAAGCTTGCCCCGAGCAGGCATGGCGAAGCCCATGCCCGCAAGTTCGATGTCTGTTCGGATAGCTTTGGAATGGTCAGCCCAAAAACAATCTGAATGATGGAGAGCAAGGTCCCGTGGCTATGGGCCAAAGTCCACATAAGTCTGCGGGTCTCCGCATCGACACCCATGTACGAAACAATTTTGAAGGCATGCAGTGTTTCTAGTGTAATTCCCAATGCAACAAAGATCGCCAGGGACCACCAACCAAACAGTAGATGTCGTTGGGCGATTCGAATGTCTTCCGCTATTTCTACGGGTTTTTTAACCACGAGGTCTGCCCAAATCAAAAAGGAACCCTATTCATGAATCGTCACGGGACGATTGTCGCGTTGTTTTAACAACATCTCAAGCGATTGTCGATTTAAGCCATTTGAATCGATGACAGCTCGTAAGCCTTCCGTGTTCAACGTGTTGATTGGCGGAAACGTTTCTTGAATGCCTGGCGCAACGGGGGAACGTTCATCGGGTGAAACCAAAGAACTGTATCCCTCGATGGAGACGCCAAACTCTTTCAATGCCTTTTGGGCAACATACCTCGCGATGGAATAGGGATCGTCTAACTCGACGGCCAAAAAAGCCACTTGCCAACCATCGCCAGCAACATCTCTAGACGCCTTCCAACCAAGCGACCAGGCGGGTAAGGTTCTTTGCACGGCATCGCCGCGAAGCAGCCAAAGGATGGAAGCAGCAACTTCGTTCTGCTCGTCATCGAGTTTAGGCTGAGGAGTACCGTACCAATTTTCGATGTGTTGACTGGTCCATTTGAGCGATTGGTCAACATGGCACTGATTGCATGCGACAGGTTTTCCACTGTCTTGACTATTGCTTACGTTTGGCGAGTCAATTCGATGGCTGCGAATTGCCGTGAAGAGGGCGTAACTGGTATAGGGCATATGGCAGTTGTAGCAGAGACTGCCCGTTGAACCTGCCGAGTGATGTGTATGTTGCGTGATATCTGTTTCAAATTTTTTGTGGCATTGCAGGCACCCAGTATTACCATTCATTTCAGGCTTCATCTGTTTGTCGGGCTCGCTGGAGTGCATGGAATGGCATGAGATACAAGTGATATCACCTTTTCGATAGCACTCGGACTCGAGCATGCCAGAAAACTCTCGCCCACCGACGCGCATCGTGCCGTCTCCCCAGAAACGGGCATCCTCTCGATTTTGACTGTCTGCGAGCTTAAATGTCGCCTGATAGTCTCCCCCTGCTCGGTACTGGTTGTGAGGTATCGCGACTTGGTCGTCCAAACCAACGTGACATTGACCGCAAATCTCAGCAGACTTATGGGGAGACAAGCGAGCTGGATTAACGATCGATGGATCCGGCAACCCCAAGAGATGTTGTTTGTAACGAGTCAGAGGATTCTGTTGATTGGCAATGTGCATTGCTCCAGGACCATGACATGCTTCGCAAGAAATACCTAACTCGGCAACGCTGCTTTGCCAGTTCCCAGGCTCATAGCCGACGTCGCCGGCAACACTATGGCAGGTAATGCAGCTGTTATTCCATACTTGTCCAAATTGCTTGGAATCCGGCGGTAAACAACTAATCTCAGGTGGCAAAAGAAAAGAATCACCATTGGGAATCCACCTCGCCGAATCAATGTGATACACCCAAGGAAAAAGCCGAACTTTGTTGCCGTGCACACTCGGAACCCAGTATGCTTGAAGATGATGCGAGCCCGTCGTCATCACGACTGGCAAGCTTACTCGTGACGCTTGCGTTACCGGCTCATCCGCGTTGCGATCTGGATCGTTCATTTCGACGAAAAACAGATCACCCTTGCGATCGACTCTGCAAATGGAGCCACGTGACTCCAGGTTTCGTCCGTCGAACGGAGCTTGAATGGATTTTTCCGATGCAACCTGAGTCATCGTCCGATGGTAGGACTGATGCCAGCTTTCGTAATGCCCTACGTGACATTGTCGGCAAGCGTCGGAACCAGCGAAACCCTCGCGTCCAATCGTCGGCAATTCTTGTTTTATCGCCTGCAATTCCGCGTCGGGCGGGAACCAGAAAATGGCGCCAATGATGCCGAAGATTGGGAGAGCAAGCAATGCATAGGGGGTCTTCCCTGTTCTGGATAGCAAGCTCCAAAGCACGATTGTTGTTGCGATCATTGCGATCAAGTACATTGCTAGTTCGACGTTTTGCATACGAAAGTACTTTGGAGCTTGTTTCGTGAATTCGGATCGAGGGAGGAATGGAACCAACCCATTCCATCGTTACTCAGGCAGATAGATCGGTCGCTTGTCCTGTTGTTTGAGAAGTTGATCTAACCGTTCGTACATCAAACGTCCCTTTTGCGCGTCAAATAAAATCGGACCTGCTCGGTCTGCCGATGGAAACACGCCAGACTTTTCCCACGAGGTGATGATCTTCTGTTTCGATGCTCGCTTGTGTTCTTCGGTCCCGATGAAGTCGAATGCAATTGGCTTCCATTCAGAGTATCGATCGAGCGCGGCAGACGCGAGGTAGCGAACGACAGAGTAGTCGTCGCTCAAAAGCTGAGCAATAAAGGGCAACTGCCAGTCGCTACCGGACGCCTCCAACGCAGGTTTCCAATTCATATGCCAAGCCGTAACTGCTCTTTGGACCGCATCGCCACGCAATAGCCAAAGCAAAGAACCAGCGACATCGCGTTCATCTTGCGTCAACTCCGGAGTCGGTTGCCCATACCACTGAGTCAACTTATCGGCTGACCAAGCCATAGTGCGATCGAGATGGCAAAGATTACACGCATTTGGATGATCCGACTTGGCATTGCTCAATACGCGAGGGCTTTGAACACGATGGCTACGAATGCCTTTCAGCAGCCCAAAAGTCGTGTGGGGCATATGGCAGTTATAGCAAAGGCTCCCATCGGATTCCGCAGGATGATGTGTATGTTCCTCAATTTTGTCTGCATACTTCGAATGGCATTGAATACAAGCTTGGTTGGTTTCCATTCCTTTTGCTAACATATCGTTGGCGGGCGAGTCATGCATCGAGTGGCAAGAAAGACAAGTCATTTTGCCGCTCTGATGGCAGGCGGATTCGATTTGTGCAGTGTACTCTCGGCCCGAGATTCGACACGTACCATCGTTCCAAAATGGGACCAAACCCTCATCAATCGTAGTCAATGACTCTTGGTACGAGATCATGTGATGAGTATTACTTAGGTCACCACCCGCCCGATACGAATAGCCCTGCTTGGTAAAAGCAAGCATATCAGGTGGCTTAAAATACGAATGGCATTGGCCGCAGATTTCGTTTGATATCTTGGCGTCGACCGTGGCGGGATGCACAATGGGATCGTTTTGCTCAGGACGTTTGCCCGATGACGCATGAAGACTCTTGTGCTTCTGACCAGGGCCGTGACACGCTTCGCATGAAATTCCCAATTCGGCTACGTGCGTTGCAACCGACATCGTCTCGAGATCAAAGTTGGGAGCCCCAGCCACCGCGTGACAAACAATACAATTGTCGTTCCAGACTGCGAAGTGACGGGGCGAATCGGGTGGTGCAATGAATATGTCTTCGCGTGGAACCCAACGTCGGTCGGGAATCAAGTAGATCCAAGGTATTTGCCGCAGCATGTTCTTGATGTTGCTCGCCACCCAATAACCTTGCATATGGTGCGATCCGGTCGTCATGACAATTGGAAGCTTGACGATTGGGGGCCGTATCTTGCTGATGTCAACGCCATTCGCAAGAGCTCCCGCTTCCCAATCTGGATCCGGCATCGTAACGAAAAAGAAATCCCCCTCCTGAGTAAGTAAATAATCTCTGCCTCGAACCGACAATCGCACGTTGTTAAAGGGAGCCACTACCGTCTCGGTTGTGGCGATTTGGGTCATGGTTCGATGAAACGTCCCATGCCAACTATCGAATTGCTGGCGATGACAATCGCTGCAAGCTGTTGATCCAGTGAAACCACCATGTGCGCTTTGAAACGGTAGTGACGCTTGCAACGTGCGAAGCGAAAGCCCCTCATTGCGAACCTCCTCCTTCCGACGCGACGAGGTGTCCGATCGATGCGTCGAGGTGTCCGATTTCGGAACGCGCAAAGCGATCCACCCAATGAGGCTTCCAATCCCCAAACCTGCGATCAACATCAATCCTAGACGGAATTTCCCGATTGACTTCATAAGAACCTTGACTGAT
>JAIPFP010000030.1 GCA_021736575.1 Pirellula sp.
CTCGCCGGAAACACCATTGCATCCGCTGCCGTAGACTTGGTCGCCATCGAGACAGAGGAAGCGGGCAAAATCCGCCGAACCACGACTCCGGATGATCTTCGCAAGAAACGCTCTGCCGCCAAAAAGAAACGAGGCCCATCCATCCTCAGGGACGCTTGGTTGTCACCGCTAACACTTAACGAACGTGGCAAACCGGGAGAACAAACAAGCCACAGTGGCGTGCGTGCAAGCGACAAAGGCTTCCTGTCGATGAAGCTGGGCGACTACCTGAGTCTGCTGGATTGGACGGGTCGCCAGCGTGTTGGCAGCTTAGAAAAACCCACCATTCCGAAAGAACTTGCTCCAATCCTTGCAAGGATTGGAATAGAGGGACAGATGTGGTGCGACTTGGTGTGGAATTTCAAAAAATACTTTGGTCGTGGAAGCGCAGCAGGCTCGCCAGAGAGCCTGAAAAAGTCAGCTTCCCAACGAAATCGCAAATTTGCTCCAGGGCAAAACGCAGCTGCGGGATGTTTCGCGAGTGCGTGAGTCCATTCACGGTTGATTCGCGTGATCTCAAATGAGGTGTTGGCGTAGCGATTGGGTAGCCCTGTCAGGTACCTAAGAGTGAGCTTCCCACTTGTTCGTCATTCCCGCGAAGGCGGGAACCCAGTCATCACGCGCGCTCCACTGGATTCCCGCCTGCGCGGGAATGACTTATGAACTGGATTCCCGCCTGCGCGGGAACGACTTGTGAACTGGATTCCCGCCTGCGCGGGAACGACTTGTGCACTGGATTCCCGCCTGCGCGGGAACGACTTGTGCACTGGATTCCCGCCTGCGCGGGAACGACTTGTGCACTGGATTCCCGCCTGCGCGGGAACGACTTATGAACTGGATTCCCGCCTGCGCGGGAACGACTTGCGCGTGGCTCATTGCGTGGATCATGGTGGATCATGGGGCCATCCATTTATCCTTGTTTCACTCGAAGACTCATACCGTTGTTCTTACATGAGCGCTATCGTCAGTGCAGGGTCACTCTCGGCAAGAGTCACCTACCGTCGGTCACACGTCGGTCCCACCTACCCAGTGCGATCATTGAGTGTTTCATACAATGTTTCGTACTTTTCGAGCTGTCTTTCCAAATTGAACTGATCTTGAACTCGATTACGGTTCGCAATTCCTAGCTCGAACCGATGTTGTCGGTCGTTTGCTAGCAACACGACTCGCTCGAAGAAATCGCCCCATGCTCCAAGTGGAACGGATTGTTCGTTGAATCGTTCGCCGAGTAGCTCCCGGACACCTTCTACTTGGGTCGTCACGATGGCGAGCCCCTCGGCCATTGCTTCCAAAATGACGTTGGGCATGCCTTCGTATCGGGTTGGTAGCAGCAACAATTCCGAACAAGCCATCCAAGCTCGCACGTCGTTGCGCCTACCAAGATAATGAACGCGTCCGACCAATTCTCTTCGTTCCGAGATCGCATGCACTTGTGAGCGAAAGGCTCCGTCGCCGATGATCACCAAATGGTGCTCTGCGAGTCGTTTCAGCAAGGCCGCGGCATTGTCTAAAAGAACATCAATCCCTTTTTGATGCTCAAGGCGACCCACAAATAGCAAAATCTTTGCCGAAGGTGGAAGTGAAAGCTCACAATCCTCAATCAATGCATTTTTTGTTTCGGAGGAAATGCCGTTTGGAATGATCCTAATTTTTCGGGCGTCGATACGTTCGGTTTTGACACACCAATCGGCAACGCCTTGGCTTACACAAACGACTATCGCCATTCGATTAGCGGCCCATCGCCCGATTGCGTGTCGCCATCGCCGCGGCTCCGCGACGCGCTCACCGCCGACAAGCGGGATTTTAAACGCATGAACCACAAGAGCGGCCAGGATATTGGCGTGCCACAAAAACGACTGAACGACGTCCGGGCGATTCGCTTTCAGCAGAGCGCGCAGTTTCCAGGCAATGATTGGCAACATCCACCCGTGCCTTCCACCCAAGAAATGCGATTCGATTCCCGCCGACTCCAGCAATCGCAACAAGGCAGCCTGCTCAACCGTTGGAATGGGCCCAAGTGCGATGACTCTGACCTCATGCCCTCGTGCCTTGAGAAATCCGGCAAGTTCCACGCAGCAGCGCTCGGCTCCGCCAGTATCAAGTTCCGTAATAACCAAATCGATACGCATCGTCTCTCGCAAAAATCAGGCTACCGAGGAAACCCAGGTTGTGCCAGTCCCGAATAACTTGTAATTAATCACTTTCATTCGTGATTCAAGTGAGCATGGAGGACTGGATGACGGACACAAAACAACTCATCGAATATGCACAGCATCCCGAACTGGCTTTGCAAAATCTAGCCGAATTGCTGGCTTTGTTGGAGAGCAATGACGAGACGATTCAAAATTATTCCAGCGAAGCGCTCGAGAATTGCGGACCACCAAGGCCAGAAGACATTCCCTTTTTGTGCCAACAGTTGAAATCGCGAAAGTCTTCGTCCGTGTATTGGGCTAGCACTTTGCTCGGTCGGCTCGGTTCGGGCACATTGAGCACCACCGAGGTCACGGATCTGCAGGCCAGTCTCACGACGGCGATAGCCGACACTTCCTTGGAACTCTCTGCTCGCGAAAGAGCTGCATGGGCGATCTGCGAACTTGGACAGGAAGTCAGCTCAAACCGAGACCTTCTCGAAAAAGAGCTACAGATGGCAGCCCCAAGACTCAAACGCTTCATCGAAAGCGCATTGGCGTTGGGGCAAAAAAAGTAGCAGGCTCTTTCCAAATTGTCGTCAGCCTGCGATTGCGAACTGCGCACGTTGAGGCTGCGATTTTTATTCTATTCGACTCACCGGAAGGCCTGCGCCTTTCCGCTACGAAGTGATCGACATATCAACCCGAGCAAGGAGGCGAGGGGAATGAAGCGACAGACGATTCAGGCATCGAACGTGCTAGCGATTTTGGTTGTTTTTGGCTTCCTCGGCTGTGAACCAGTCGAGAATCCATCGGTCGCGCCCCAATCCAGTCCGTCTGGACAGATGGTTTCAGCCCGCACTCCATCCACCTCGATCGCCCCCAGTCGCCCACAACGCTTGCCAAATCGAACGCCGCAAACCATCCTCATCGCGAGCTTCAATATTCAAGCGTTCGGTGAGGAGAAAGTGAAAGACCCTTGGGTCATGGAGCGGATTGTGAGCGTGATCCAACTATTCGATATTGTTGCTATCCAGGAAGTGCGCGCGAAAGACCAGACTCTGATTCCGCGTCTACTAAGTCAAGTCAATGCGAGGGGCGCTCGATACGACTACCTGATCGGCCCACGACTTGGCAGAAGCGTCTCAAAAGAGCAATACGCTTACATCTTCGATACGACCAAGGTCGTAACCAGTCTAGACGCATCTTATACGATTGAGGACGGTGCGGATCTACTGCATCGCGAACCGCTGGTCGCTCGCTTTGTCACCCGAGTTCCACCCAACATTCGTCCGTTCACGTTCTCGCTGGTCAATATTCACACGGACCCGGACGAAGTGAAGCAGGAGTTGCCGGTGATGCATAGCGTTCTCAAGGGGATTCGAGAATTCGAATATCTTTCTGCGCGAGAAGATGATGTCATTTTGATGGGTGACTTGAATGCAAGCCCAAAGCAATTCGGAACGTTGGCACAGATGCCAGGCATCTATTGGACCGTCGATGATGAACCCACCAACACGATTCGAAAAAGCACCTATGATAACATTATTTTCGACCGAGGCTTGACCAACGAATACACCGGCAGGAGTGGAGTTCTGGACCTGTGCGACATCTTTGCGATCAAGACCGAAGAGGCGGTTCGAATCTCCGATCACTTACCGATCTGGGCCGAGTTCACGGTGATCGAGCAATCAACTGTTGAAAATTCTCAATTCGTGGGCCTAAACGGCCCAACCGAGCGTCGATGATCGGACAGATAAGAGAGGCATAGCCCCGGGAGTAGTCCGCAGTGCCAGGAAACGGCAAATGATTAATTGTCACTGAATGGCGGTGGAAAGTCCATTTTGGTTTTGGGTGGTGACGATTGGTTATGATCTTCTTCCAAAAAGTCTTGGCCGCCACAGATTATCGGTACCATGTGCTCCATCAGAGTTAAGAATCGCGTTTTCACGTTCGGTTCCCCAAGCAACATCTGCTTGACGGGAACAGGCAGGTTTGCGGCGTAAGAAATTATGTCGGTAAGAATTCCTAGCGGCAACTGTTGCGTTAACAAATCGGAGAAAGTCTTCGAGTTTGCAGCATCTCGCGGGATCACCGAGCGAAATACATTGAGCAGCGCACCCCGGTGCTCATCGATCGATTTTTCGAAATCTTCTGGGACAAAATCTGGCATGATCTCGACCCGAGCCTGGCGAAAACTGGTTGTGACATCCAATTCCTCGACAATCTTCGCTCGCTGGAGGCCAGCAACAAGAATGTTGTGTTTCCCATCATCGGTGGGCGAATGCGAAATGATTCGTCCGATACAGACCGTGCTGGCTAGTTTCGGTTTGCCTTGATAATGGTTTTCCCATCCCGGAATCAACAACGCCATTGTGATCAAATGATCCGATTCAAGCGACTCCGTCAACAAGTCACAATAGCGCGGCTCGAAAATATGTAGCGCTTGGATGACGTGCGGAAACAATACAAGGTTAGGCAATGGAAACATTCGCACCAATCCGTTGAAGTCGTCTGGTATTCCAGCACTATCCCAATGTCCCATTCCACTATCCTATTGATTAATATTGTCGCCGATCTTGACCGGCTATTATAACGGCGAGTCTACCCCACACGCTCCAGTCGAGGCCAGAGAGCCACAATGTTGGCGAATAAAATCAGCGCACCACCCAGGAAAAGCGGAAACGATAGTGTCTCGTTTGGATATCCGAAATTTTCCGCCAAAATCCCGAGAATTCCCGGTAAGAAAAGGGCCCAACTAGACGCAAAAACGGGCTCACTGCTGTAAATCACACTCGCTTGAACGGCACTGATATGGGGTTGATATTTGTTCATACCCAAGAAAGCGACCACGGAGCAAAACAGGGCCAGAAAAACAACCAATCCGAAAAAGATTGGGCTCAGGAACAGAAAATTCCAAATTTGCCATGTCCCTGCACTTTGGATTTGCGATCCTGGCAACGAAATCTTGTGCATGATCAAAAAGGTTAGGCCCGCAGCCACAGCCACCGCAAGAAACATTCCGGGTGTTATTGCCGCTGAATTCAATCGCCGACCGTAATAGTCTACCAACAGTAACTGGCCCGTGAATAAGACCGACCCAAGCGTCGTCAGCGTATCTCCCAATGTCCATTTGCTCATCCCGTCCGGAGAGATTCCAAACGTTTGGCTATCGAGCACGATTAGACCTGTGAGAACGGAAACCCCAATCAACGCGACGCAAACACCTAGGGCCACATTCCAAGAAGGAAGTTTGCGGAAGACCAACGCCGAAAAGAGGGGGGTGAAAACGGCGGTTAGACTCGTCAAGAAACCGCTGCGCGAAGCAGGGATGGTTGCCAATCCCATCACTTGCAAAACCAGTCCGAAATAGAATAATAGTCCGACGACGATGCCCGCTTGCCATTCTTCCCTGCTCGCGAGGCGAACAAGTTGTGGACAAAATAAACATACTATCGCCAACGCGATTAAAAATCTTAACCCAATCATTCCAGACGTGAAGGCAACATGGAGCGAGGTTGAAACGGCCATGCCTTCGAGGTCAAATCCGTGCTCCATCTGTTGATTCAAGGACTTGATAATTGGAAACGATAATCCCCACAGGGCGTTGACGCCCACCAAAGCAATAATCGCAATGATTTGTTCCGAGCTGAATCCAGATTTGGACGGATCTTTTGCGTCTGCAAGCATTCGATTTCGATTTCCATTTCTATTTCTACTTCCATGGCCTGTGGGTTCTCGTTAGGATTCATGCTGAATCGAGCAGCATTGTAATAGCTCGCGCGTTTCCGGAGGGATCGATGGACCCATTTGTCCACAGTGGCATCGGATTCCATCGCTTCCAGAGTGTCCTTTTCATCTTGACAGGCTGGAAACGCTTCATGCCAGTGGTATTTGACCTTCGCCCTAGCGAGAAGGTAACGATCCTCTGGGATAAACCCAGAGGCATTCAAATCATGCCACTGGCTTTATGCGCTGGAAACCTATTCCACTTATTGATCGAACGATGCTGCGCGGATCAGAATTGGAATGAATGGCTTTTGCATGAGCGAACTGGTATGCTAAATGCATGCTAATAAAAGTGGACTTTGAGATCGCGTTTGAGTTTCCGGAACCGACGCCCATTGCGATGATGATGTATTTGCATCCCTCGCGCGATCCGACGGTGAGAAGTCCTGAACGGTTAACCCTTACACCCTCGGTTGCGGTTTCGCAATTTACGGACGGATTTGGAAATCGATGTGGGCGAGCATTTGTCCCCGCTGGCACGGTCGTTTTCCGCAACGAAGCAGTCGTGGACGATTGCGGGTTGCCCGACCTGCAAGTTTTCCATGCGAGGCAAACGCTTGTGCAGCAATTGCCCGACGCGGTCTTGGTCTACCTGCTTGCTAGTCGTTATTGCGAAGTGGACAGTGAACTGAAAGACATCGCATGGGCGCTGTTCAAATCGACGCAATCCGGTTGGCCGCGAGTTCAGGCCGTATCCGATTTTGTACACCAGCATATCCAGTTTGACTATATGCAGGCCCGCGCGACTCGGACAGCTCTCGATGTCTATCGCGAGCGAGTGGGTGTGTGCAGGGACTACACTCACTTAGCGATAACACTTTGTCGCTGCCTCAATATTCCGGCCAGGTATTGCACTGGTTATCTCGGCGATATTGGGGTTCCTCCGTCCGCAAGTCCAATGGACTTCAGCGCTTGGATGGAGGTGTACCTCGATGGTCAGTGGTATTCCTTCGACCCACGCAACAATGTCCCGCGAATTGGTCGCGTTCTCATGGCCTGCGGACGCGATGCAACAGACGTAGCCTTGACCACTACGTTTGGTATGAGCAAATTAAAGATATTTAATATCGGTACGATTGAATACCGAACGCCCAACGTTTAGGTATCCACGCCGGAAACACCTGGAGCGATCGGTGCTTTGTTTTCCTTGGTTTCTATTTTCTCGCGCCATGGTTTTTTCTCTTGGTAGCTCTTCAATTCGCTTTCCAATTGCTCCAATTGCTTGTCTTTGTTTTCCGTCGCAATCGTGACAGCCTTGGAAGACCACTCGATGGCTTTTTCGAAATCGCCGGTTTCCGCGTAGGCTGCGGCAAGGGTGCTGAGGATATGTGGTTTGGCGTAATCTGTCAGTTCGCATGCTTCGATCGCATAGTCTAGCGATCGTTTTCCGTCCCGCACATTATCCAATGGGCTTGTCGACAAAACCCAGGACAAATTGTTTAGGCTCCCCGAGCGATCCTCTTCATCCTTTGGAGCAAGTTCGATCGCTTTTTCAAAATCAGCGATGGCGTCGGCATGATCACCGAGAGTCAAACGCGTGTCTCCTCGAAATCG
Source organism: Pirellula sp. (assembly GCA_021736575.1). Classification (GTDB taxonomy): domain Bacteria; phylum Planctomycetota; class Planctomycetia; order Pirellulales; family Pirellulaceae; genus JBKCUI01. The sequence goes on from JAIPFP010000030.1 coordinate 7,512, forward strand.
ATAAGCAAGCCAGTTGTCTTCGTCAGCCTTGATCACTTGATCGAAGACTTTGATCGCTTGCGTTGGCCGATTATCTTGCGAATACAAGAGCCCAAGCTGGATCATCAGTCCAGTGTCTTTTTCCTTGGGTTGAGCTTTGATGATGAGTTGTAGGTCTTTAATTGCGTCGCCAAATCGTTTTTGATCGGCCGCGATGGCGGATCTTAAGTAAACAGTTTCAACTCGATTGTTGTCGAGTTCAAATGCCGCATCCACGTCCTTTCGTGCTCCGTCCAAATCCTTCGATTGTATTCGGAGCTTTGCCCTCATCAGCAAACCTTCTACATCGGATTCCGAGAGTTTCAATGCAAGGTCCATATCTTCCTTGGCAAGATCGGGCTCTTTGTTGACGGCGTATACTTTGGCTCTTGTCTTGAGTAGTTCGGACGACTTCGGGAGCAATTTGATTTTTTCTTTTAGCAAATCCAATGCGTCGTTGATGTGATCGCCATCTGCCATCAAGCCAGCGGTCGAACAAATAAGCATTTCGTTGTCTGGACTCGATTTCAGAACCGACGAAAAGAACTCGATTGCTTCATCGAATTTTTTGTCCTTCACGAGTTTGTTTTGAAGAACCGCTATGCTGGCAACATTGTTTGGGTTGAGCGTGATCGACTTTTTGAGGTCGGAAACTACGCCGTCAACGTCGTCCTCACTTGAACGTAGCCCCGCTCGCATCATCAGAAGTCGACTGAGCTTTCCCTTTGTTTCTGTGTCAGCTCGCTGCGATTCCGGGAGCAATTTTTCGATACCCACGTTCGCCAATTCCAAGGCTTCGTCGATCTCTTTCCGACTGGCATGTATTTCAATCTTCATCAGATACGCGTCAACCATCAGTGGGTTGTATTCGATCGCTCGTCCGAGGTCGTCGACCAATTCGTTCAAGAGTTTGCTTTGACGTGCCCGGGACATTTGTTTTGCGCCACTGAGCAACTTCACCGACTCTTCGGTTTTTTGAACGTAACAGGCAGCGATCATTTTCTTGGCTGCATCGGAGTCCGTTTCATCCAAACCTTTTTTTAGGGCCGATTCCGTGAGCGTGATAATTTCTTTGAGCGTTTCGATCGAATCGACGTTGAGACGCAATCTGCAAGCTTCTTCGAAATCCACGTCGCCATCAAACGATTTTGGGATGATCACTTGGCCGGGCTTGGGTGGAGTCGTCTGTTGTTCTTGGGCTTGGGCGTAGCTCGCAAAAACAAGCGACCCAGTCGCCAAGCACAAACCGCCAAACCATCGGCGACGGTTCGGTACCGACAGAGTGTTTGAGAAGAATTGTTTATTGGTATTGGATTCGGTCATTTCGAGGCCTTGATCATGAATTGGTAAAGGTAGGGTCGCTTGCCGTCGTGTCTATTGTAGCGTTTTGGACAGTACGAAAAGAAGTTCGATTCGGATGATTATTCTTCGGAAAAACTTGCTGGCACTCTGGCGAAAGAATCCGGCCATGCGGCAGCAGTTCGGCCAAACACCTTCAGAATCGGTTTGATTTGGCGAGCCATTTCAAGTCGTTTGGCTTGTGCATTGAGGTAGGCAAAGGCGTTGCAGGTAGTCGCTTCGTTCCCATCAACCCACTCGGCGACGACTATTTTGCGGACGTATTCGTTGTAAGAATCGCGTGGGTCGTACCCTTCTATCAGGTCAAGCGTTTGAATGGTGGCATGCATATCTCCTGGTTCAAAGTGCCAAATTTCACCAAGAATCCAACCGGAACCTTGTGCTGCGGCGGGGTAAGGTCCCAAATCGAACAGATCAGCCTGAATGACGGCGGACCGAATTTGCAAGGGCTTTCGTGGCCAAAGACCGCCCCGGAGTTGCGATTTTTTCAGCGTTCCGTAAACAAAAAACGCTAGAGGATCTGTGTTGTTCATGAGACACCGCCCAATCGACCTCGCTGACAGTGGATTAAATTCGATGCTTTTTATTTTCTCGTTGGTTCAATGGAACACGCCGCCGAATTCTTGCAGCAAATCCGGAGGCATTGCCAGCCAGTTAATTTACCGCATAGAATGAGTTGATTCGAACCGCTCGTGAGAATATTGGAAAGAAATGGACGTCAAGTATGGATGATCCCGAAGAAAAAATCTGGCTCAGCCAAATACCCAAGGCGGAAAGAACGCGTTTTCGCCCAAAAACGATCTCTTCGATCTTGGACCGATTGATTGTCGAACGCGGTTATTCCAATGAGCAATCGACACTTCTCCTTCAGGAACAATGGAACATTGCGGTCGGAGATGAGTTCTCCTCCCAATCGCGAGTTGGCAAGATCAAGCGAGGGGTTCTTCAAGTGCTTGTTTCGAACATGATCGTGATCTCGGAACTCGAATACGGCAAGCAGAAAGCTTTGAGACACCTTCAAGCGGCTTTGCCGGATTTCAAGCTCAAGGACATCCGATTCGTGTTGGCGAAATAGAAAGTTGATCTGCCTGCAAGGTTTTAATTTGTGCTATCAAGCGAGGCTTGTTTTTGAAGCGATTCCAATTGTTGGATGGCTTCCACGGGCGTCATTTTGGTGACATCGAGCGACTTCAGTTTTTCGATCACTGCGTTTTCTTGCCACTGAAAGAGCGTCATTTGGAAGTGATCCGAACGCTTCTTGGGCGGAGCAATTTTCGGGTGCCCTTCGCGGTTCAAATGATTGGCTTCGAGTTGACTCAAAATCTCTTTGGCTCGCTCGTTAACATCGCGAGGCACACCAGCCAGTCTCGCTACGTGGATCCCATAGCTTTTGTCCGCGCCTCCTTGAACGATGCGATGCAGGAACACCACGTTGTCATCCCACTCCTTCACCGCAACGTTCCAGTTACGAACTCCAGGCAACGATTTTTGCAAATCGATGAGTTCATGATAGTGGGTCGCGAACATTGTTCTTGCATGATTGTGATTATGAAGGTGCTCAACAATCGCCCAAGCCAAACTCAAGCCATCGTACGTGCTGGTGCCTCGCCCTATTTCATCCAAGATTACAAGGGATCGCTCGGTTGCCGTGTTGAGAATACGGGCTGTTTCAACCATCTCAACCATGAAGGTACTCTGGCCACGCGACAACTCATCGCTTGCACCTACGCGAGCAAAAAGCCGATCTGCAATACCAATCGTGGCCTTGCGTGCCGGTACAAAACTGCCGATTTGAGCCAGCACAAGTAAGAGCGCTGACTGGCGAATGTAAGTACTCTTGCCCGCCATGTTTGGTCCCGTGATCAGTAGAATACATCCGTGCTCCGAACCGATCATGGCATCGTTTGGAACGAAAGTCCCCTTGGCCAATGTGGCGTCCAGGACGGGATGCCTCCCCTCGTATATTTCTAAGATCGGTTCGTCCGTCATCGTGGGACGTACGTAGCTTTGTTTGACGGCAAGCTCAGCCAATGAAGCAAGTACGTCCAGTTCGGCGATGATGGCGGAGTTTGTTTGCAAGGCTTGCGTTTGTGTGTGCACGGCTTGCCGCAATTCCATGAACAATTCGTATTCCAGGGCCTTAGATTGATCGTCGGCCGTAAGAACCTTTTCTTCGTATTCCTTTAGTTCCGGTGTAATGTAACGCTCGGCGTTCTTGAGCGTCTGTTTGCGAATGTAGTTAAGAGGGACTCGATCGCGGTTGGTGTTGGTAATCTCCAAGTAGTAGCCAAAAACCGAGGTGAAACCAACTTTCAAACTTGGGATGCCGGTCGTTTGAATTTGTTCGGCTTGATAGCGAGCAATCCATTCTTTGCCACCCGTTGCAAGCTGCCTGAAATCGTCCAGTCGTTGATCGTACCCCTGCCTAATAAAGCCGCCATCGCGCGCCAACAAAGGGCAGTCGTCCTGCAATGCCACTTCGAGTTGTTCGCGGAGTGTCGAGCACAATTCGAGTCGCTGCTGTAACTGTGTCAGTCGAGCTGACGATCTTTCTTCTAGGATTGCCTTGATCTTGGGAATTTGAACCAACGATCGACCAACTTGCTTTAAGTCACGAGGGCTGGCACGCCCAGTTGCAACGCGGGCCAAAAGCCGTTCCAAATCATAGACTTCATCAAACATATCCCGAATCGTCGCGCGAAGCCGCGTGTCATGCACGAATTCATCGACAGCATCGAGGCGTAAGTCGATCTGATCTTTGGAAACCAAGGGCGACGCAAGCCATTGGGATAAACGGCGTGCCCCCATCGAGGTCACGGTCCGGTCGAGAACTTCTAACAAGGAGCCCTCGCGCGACGCAGTACGAATCGTTTGGTTCAATTCGAGCGATCGACGAGTGGCGGAATCGATCTCGAGCGATCGAACCAGGCGCGCGGACTGCAATGGATGAATGTGGTCGAGCGATGTTTTTTGGGTCTCTTGCAAATAGGCCATAGCGGCTCCCGCAGCGCTGATCGCCAATGTGTCTTGAACATGGGTGCTCGCGGATTCCTTGGAGTCCGCGTGAGTGTCCCACCCCATCCCCGACAGGTCGAGGACACCGAAGTGTTCGTGAAGTACGCGCTGCGATTCTTCTATTCCGAATTGCCAAGCGGGTCGGCGAGTCAAAGACCAGCGTTCGATGTCGCTTTTGGAAAGTGTCGCATCATCGTCCCGAACGATCACCTCGGCTGGTTCAAGTCTTGCGATTTGATCCATGAGTTCTTGGGCTGTGTAGGCACCCGCTTCGAAACGGCCTGTTGAAAGTTCGACCCAGGCGAGGCCCAACCAAGTATTGCGATCCTGCCCCTTTTTTCCCGGATTTGGGTGATAAACCGCAAGCAACAGATTGCCAGATCGTGGGTCCAATAGGGCTTCGTCGGTCAGTGTTCCAGCAGTGACGATGCGTTGCACTTCGCGACGAACCAATCCTTTTGCGGTTGCTGGATCCTCGATTTGCTCGCAAACCGCAACGCGAAAGCCTTGCCGTACGAGTTTAGCCAAATAACCTTCGAGTTGATGGTAAGGGAAACCAGCCATTGGGGTGGGATTTTCACCTTTGTCGCGGCTTGTCAATGTCAGGCCTAGCGCGCGTGCAGCCGTCTTGGCGTCCTCGTGGAAAAGCTCATAAAAGTCCCCCATTCGGAAAAGCAAAATAGCATCCCCGCTGGCAGCCTTGGCCTCCTCGTACTGTTTCATCATCGGTGAAAGATTCATGACCAGATGCTACCAAGTGGCCGCAAAGGAACCAATAGGCCAATATTTCTGTTGTTCGAGGAAAACAAAAGGTGACAACGGGTGTTTTCAGTACTAAACGCCTTGCAAAGCAGCTAAAATACGAAGCAGTCGGCGGTTGATTTATTCGTCCGCCTGGGCCTAGAATGACGCGCAGTTCTTCACTCCCCATTAATTTCGAAGAAACAACATGACCAAAAAAACCTCATTCTACGCATTCTTGTTTGGTTCCTTGTTGACGACGACCGCTTTCGCTCAGCCACCGGGTGGTTTTGGTGGTGGCCCTCCCGGCGGAATGTCGTTTGGCGGTGGTCCTCCTGGGATGTCGTTTGGAGGTGGTCCTCCTGGGATGTCGTTTGGAGGTGGACGAGGTGACCGGGGTGATCGAGGTGGCGGGGATCGAGGTGGCGATCGTGGAGGTGGGGGGTTTGACCCTTCCTCGTTCCTGACCCGTATGGATGCGAACGGAAACGGAATGCTTGATCCTGAGGAAGCCCAAGGGCCCGCTCGATTTATGCTCGATCGGATGGCCCGAGACAATCCGAATATCGACCTTACCAAGCCTATTCCAATGTCAACGCTCACGGAAGCATTTCAACGAATGCGAAGCGGTGGTTCTAGCAGTTCGAGCAGTCCTTGGGGTGGCGGTGGCGGAGACGATGACTTCATCATGACTCCTGAAAAGTCGAGCTTGGTTCCCGGCTTTTCGACGAAGGTTACGGTAATCCCGGTTCCCGGCTTCGGCGTCAGCGGCGAAGCCAAGAATGTTCCTGTGGAAGAATCGGATCTCCGCGAGGCCGAGTCGCGTCTGAGGAGTTACGATAAAAACAATGATAAAATGCTCGATGAAAGTGAGCTCAAGGAATGGCGTTCGTCGGACCCACCGCTCAGTTACGATCGCAATAAAGATGGCAAACTTTCACTTCAAGAGTTGGCAGTTCGATACGCGCGAAGACGAACAGCAAAACCCGACCCAGAGCAATTGAGAAAAGATCAAGCGAATGCGGGTAGAAAAAGAGACAAGAAGGATGGCGGCGAAGAGAAAAAGGAAAAGCCAAATCCATTCGAAAAAACCGCGAGTTATCGAATCACCGACAAAGATGGGAACCCGTTGCGGCCAGCCGGTCTGCCTGAGTGGTTTATCAGAAACGACGTCGATAATGATAATCAAGTGGCGATGAACGAGTTCAACAGAAAGTGGGATCAAGACACGATCGACGATTTCTTGCGTTTTGATGGCAACCGCGACGGCCTCATCACCAGCAAGGAAGCCTTGGCTGCCGTCAAAAAAGGATTCATCCCTGGATCGTCGAGCAGTGCGGCTCCGGTTAGCGTCGCGGATGCTTCCTCGAGCACTGCTTCCCCTGTGATGGCGAAACCTTCCGACGCGGCCGGCACGGGGGCCTCTTCCAAACCCTCCGGTTCCCCGGCGAATGATGCAATGCGGAAATTCGCGGAGGGGAGGATGAAGAAGTCAGACACCGACAAGAATGGGACTCTTTCCCCAGACGAATTCAAAGAAGGTGACTTCGGTTCCGTGGATACCAACAAAGACGGTCGAGTCGACGTCGATGAATACATTGTTTACCGCAATAAACGATAGAACTTCGACCTGGTGTTACGGATCTGTGCAATCTAGTTACCAGGCTCTGCGGCTCTGCCTGGTAACTCAATGCAAACGAGGCTCTGCCTCGCCGAAATGCATCGTTCGTTTGTGAACTCAGGAGGCAGGAGCCTCCACACCAGTGCGTTCCCAGGCAGAGCCTGGGAACGAGTAGCAAAGGTAGCAGGCACGCTCCGCCGTGCCGTTTGCAATCAAGGTTTGCCAGGACTCTAGGTGGACGGCACATGGAATGTGCCTACTACTTTCTACCCCTTGATGTCATAGCACCAAATATCACCTTGATCGCGAATATAAAGCCGACCATTCGAAATGACGGGATGCGTCCAAGCCTTTGCGTTGCCGTGATCCGTTGTACCCGGTGGTGTACACTTACCTAACAATTTGTAGCCATCAGGCGATGCTTCGATCATCGCCAGCTCGTTTTTGATGCTGTGCAAATACAATCGGCCGTCAGCGAAACAGATGGCGGAGGAACCGATCCCGCGATCTTGCCTCTTGATGCTTCCGGTCAAATAATCGACGCAAGCCATCGTATCACCGATGGAACCAAAGAGATTGCCCTCGATCAAAACGCTTCCACCCATTCCTGCAGGGAGCGACTTTGCAAAGTAGAGCTCTTTCGGCTCGCCTTTGGTTCCTGTCACTTTGACTAGCCCACCACCGACGCGACTTGCTGCCGAGTAGACGTAGTTTCCGTTCACGATCGGCGTTGCAATATTGGCTTGAGCGTCCGATGTTTTCGTATACCGCCAGAGCAACTCGCCAGTGTCGGCCTTAAGCCCTACGATACCCTTACCCAAGTAAAGGATGTATTGTTTCACTCCATCCACGTTGGCAATCACCGGCGATGCATAGCTAGCAGCATCGGCCTCGGACAACGGCGATTTCCAAACGAGAGCGCCGGTCGATTTTTGGAGAGCGACGACCGTTGCGGAAGCACCGCCTGGAGAGCAAATCAAGACGTCGCCATCAATCAACGGCGATTCGGTGTAAGCCCACATGCCCGGCACACCGCCGAAGTCATTCTTTAGGTTTTTCCCCCAGGACTTTTGGCCCGACTTGATATCGAGGCACACCAGATCTCCATCGGAACCGAGAGCAAAAACAAAACCACCCGACACGGTGGGAGTAGCTCTTGTGCCTGGATACTGCGGTCCTTGATTGGTGCCTACTTTGCCGATGGGAGTTGACCAGAGTTTGTTTCCGTTGGAAGTTGAGATCGCTAGGACTTCTTCTTTTTCGTTTCCTTGATTAGAAATCACAAAGATCTGTTCACCGACAATAGACGGAGTCGAGTAACCGCTGCCGATGTTTTTTACTTGCCAAAGAAGTTTTGGACCGGCATCGGGCCATTTCGCCAAAAGACCTTTCTCGGCGGATTTGCCATCTCGCTGTGAACCTCGCCATTGAGACCAGTCTTCCGCCATCGCAGCAGAAGTCACCGTGGATAACGAAAGAAACGCTAAGGCAAGTTGTTTTCGAAGTGTCCAATTCACAGTCTAATCTCCGCGAAATATTGATTTTTCATTGGATGAGTCACGGTTGGAAGTATACCAGTTTGTTTGGCTGCCGTTCTAGAACAATTCGCCCAGCGCAAGTTCTATCGTCTTGTCCCCGATAGTCGTACGGACAGTTTCCTTCCACGAATAAATCCTTGGCGAATCAGGTGCACCATTCAGATAGCATTCTAGATGTTTTTCTTCGAGATTTAAGATCCAGTACTCTTCGACGCCAGCTGAGAGATAGATTTCCACTTTGGCACGATCCTTTTGCAAGGATGAATCGGCAACCTCGACAAGCAATCGACAGTCGCTACCAGATGGATGTCGATCACGAAAGTCAGTGATGCACCCGCGAACCACTGCCAAATCGGGCTCCGGTACACTGCGATGAGTCGTGATGGGAAGTTGACACTGACATATCCAACCCGCTGGTACATGATTCTGGAGCCAATTGGTCAAAAATCGGACTGCAAATCCATGAGCTGGGCCGTGATTCATTTTTTCTACGATCCATCCTTCCAGGAGCTCGACGCGATCATCCGGCGTTAGCACACCCAGCTCGCCCAACCGATGATACTGGGCGACCGTAAACTTACGGAGCGACAATGGAGGAGCAAATTCCGAATTCAGGTTGATTACCGAAGACATTAGAACCGACCGAAATGGGGTTGAGCCTTAGACAGGATCCAAGACTTGATCGTACCGTTTTTCATCCTATCACGCCATCGAATAACGGCCGAGACATTCAGTGTTTCGCACATGCGAGTCAAAAAGGCGCACTTCCGTGTCTCGCTTTCTCGCGTTTTTTAGGAGTTTAAATCGACGCTCGGGCGAATTGGAGCAATTGAAGCATTTTATTCTCGTTGGCATCCCGATTGCGTATCAGTCTCCCGTAGCGAGAAATTGTCGGTGCAATCCTTAGCAAAGGCAATTTGAAACACAGAGTTGAAACACAGAAAGGGAAAATTGGATGAATCGTACAATTGTTTCTGCGGCCATGGTTATTCCCGCTGCTTTGGTTGTTTCGCTTGCTTTTGGTGCGATGCAACAAAGCGGGAACCAACAAAAAGTCAAGGATGCGTCCAGTTTAGACCCATTCATGCAATTAAAACTCGTGCACTCCAAAGACATTTTGGAGGGACTTGCGACGGAAGATTTTGAGATGATCGCCAAGGGGGCGCAGTCGCTCACAGCGTTGAGCCTGGAGAGTAGCTGGAATGTCTACACCACCGAAAAATACCTACAGCAAAGCTCCGATTTTCGACAATCGCTGAAAATCATCAAGGAAGGTGCTCACGAGAAAAATATCGATCGAGCGGCTTTGGGTTATCTCAACATGACCGTTCAGTGTCTAGAGTGCCATCGCTACCTGAAAACGACGCAAGCGACCGACAAAAATCTCGTCAAATAGAGAGACGGCGGAGTCGCCGCATACCCTTGCCATTTTCGTCGGCATGTGAGATTCTTCTGAATCAACACGTGTTGACGAAACGCTTTTCATGATTGAGCAAGGAATCCAATGGATTCAAGACGGACCGACAGTACTGAATCCGCAGCCAAAAAAATGACATCCTTCAACGCATCGACGCCACCTGTGGCGAGTGCAGTTGCCACGACCGCCTGCGCCGTGCTTGGCGTGACGGGTGCCATTTTGCATCAAATGACGTTTTCGTCCGCTCAGCTTTGGTCCATTGCGGCGTGCATGGGTGCCTACGTGGCGGGCGGCTACGGGCCGACTTTGAATGCGTTTGTTTCTCTCTTGAACAAGAAACTGAACGTTGACTTGTTGATGGTGATCGCGGCTATCGGCGCAGCGATCATCGGCGACTGGATCGAAGGGGTCGTGTTGCTGTTCTTGTTTTCATTGAGTGGAACACTTGAAGCTTTCGCAATTTTTCGAACCAATCAATCGATCGAATCGCTGGTGCAGCTTCGTCCTCGTGAAGCGTGGCTGGTGCTAGGTGGGAACAGAGAAGACAAGCGAATCCCGGTTGAGTCGCTTCAGATCGATGACGTGATCCGGATCCGGTCCGGAGAGCGTTTTTCGGTGGACGGTGTTGTCACGGAAGGAGAGACATGGGTGGACGAAGCCACGTTGACAGGCGAAAGTGAACTTATTCATAAGCAGGTCGGCGATCAGGTGTTTTCCGGAACGATCAATGGGCCGGGAAGCGTACTTGTTCGAATGACCAAAGCCGTCAACGATACGACCTTGGAACGAATTGTTCACATGGTACAGGAGGCTCAATCGCAGAAAACTCCTGCCCAGCGATTGGTCGAATCTTGGCAGCAACCCTATGTCATCGGAGTTCTAACGGCCGCAAGTTTGGTTTTTTTTGGTGCCCGTATCATCCATACTTCCAGCTGGTACGACGCTTTCTATCACTCGATGGTATTGCTCGTGGCGGCATCCCCTTGCGCGGTCGTCGTGGGAGCGCCGGCTGTTTTGCTTTCCGCCATTGCCCGAGCCGGCCGACAGGGTGTGCTTTTTAAGGGTGGCGTGCATCTCGAATCTTTGGGAACGGTCGACACCATCGCGTTTGACAAAACTGGGACCGTAACCTTAGGTAAGCCAAGTGTCACAGAAATTTGGACTCCGGCGGGAATCGATCAATCGAAATTGCTTGGTTTGGCGGCAACGGTAGAACATAAAAGCGAACATCCCCTCGGAATCCCTGTGATCGCAGAAGCTCGCTCTCGTCAAATAGCCATTTCCGAGGAGCCCATCGACGACTTTCATAGTCACACAGGCTTAGGCATTCACGCTCGTGTCGGTGGAACATGGGTCGGAGTGGGCCGCGAAGGGCTTTTCGCATCGCATGAGATCGGTATCCCACAATCGATCGTTGAGCAATCGCAGCGCATCCGCGAACGGGGCGAAACATCGCTCATGGTGATCACCGATGATCCCTTGCTGTTCGGTGTTATTGCAGTAGCGGATCAACTTCGGCCTGAAGCGACTGCGACCATGGTGACACTTAAGAAACTTGGTATCAAAACTCTTGTTATGCTAACCGGAGATCATGAACGGGTCGCAAAATCCATAGCCCAAACACTGTGTATTGACGAGGTGCGAGCAGGCCTTTTGCCGGATCAAAAGGTGATCGAGCTTACTCGGCTTGAGGATCGGGGTTCAAATGTCGCGATGGTAGGCGATGGAGTCAACGATGCACCTGCACTTGCCGCTGCTGGAGTTGGAATTGCGATGGGTGGTGCTGGTACGGATGTCGCACTGGAAGTTGCGGACGTAGTTCTCATGCGCGACGGATTGAGAGCATTGCCTTTTGCAGTTTGGATCAGTCGTCTCGCACGCAAACGTGTCAGGCAGAATATGATCTTCGCTTTTGCCATGATCGCTATTCTCGTCATTTCAACGTTTTTTAGTCTCCCTTTGTGGCTTGGCGTGCTCGGTCACGAGGGGAGCACAGTCCTAGTTGTGTTTAATGGCCTTAGAATTCTTTGGATGAAAACGCCGGATTTTGCCAAGATCGGACGTGAATGAGCCCAACCCTCATGATGATCTATGTGCCTTTTTGTGGCTAGCCCTAAATGACCAAAGCCTTTTGTAGCTCGGGCGCGCTTTTGCGATCCAGGCAAGCGCCGATTTGACGGACTGCTTGCCTCAATCGCGATTCGTTTTCGACGAGCGACATTCGCAAGTAGCCTTCGCCTACTGGACCAAAGCCAGCACCAGGGCTGACAGCCACGTTGCCGTGCTCCAGCAAATGCATGGCAAAGTCGACCGAGTTCATTTGCGATGCCCAAGGTTCGGGGATCTTGGCCCAGACGAACATGCCCGCTTTCGGAATGGTCGCCGTCCAGCCCAATCGGCGAAGCCCTTCGATTAGGACATCGCGGCGTCCTTGATAGATGATCGACTGTTTTTCGACGGTGGCTTCGGTGTCCCGCAACGCAACAATCGCCGCGATTTGGATCGCTTGGAACATGCCGTAATCATAGTAGCCCTTGATCGTCGCAAGCCCTTTGATCATGTCGGCATTCCCCGAACAGAATCCGACACGCCAGCCTGCCATGTTGTAGCCCTTGCTCATCGTTGTGAACTCTACTCCCACATCTTTTGCCCCAGGAGCGGATAGAAACGAAGGGGGGACATACCCATCGTATGCGACATCCGCGTACGCAAAATCGCTGATTACCATCAATCCATAACGTTTGGCAAGCTTGACCACGTCGACAAAAAACTCGGGCTCGACGGTCACCGAGGAAGGGTTATGTGGATAATTAATGATAAGAAGCTTTGGGCGAGGATAAAAATGCTCGCAGGTATAAGCGATGTTGGACAGATACTTTTCCGTATTGGAAACATCCAATGCCACCACATTTCCAGAAGCGAGCACGACCGCAAACATGTGGGCAGGAAAGTACGGCGCTGGAATAATCGCCGTATCGCCTGCACCCATGAGGGCCAAACACATGTGCGAAAATCCCTCTTTCGATCCCAAGCATACGATGGTTTCGGTTTCTGGATCCAAACGAACGCCATACTTGCGAAGGTATTTGCTGGTTAGCTCGCGGCGAAGATTGAGGATACCATTGGCTTTGGAATAACCATGGTTGCCGAGATCACCGGCCGCTTCGGAAAGCTTCGCGATGACTTGTGGATCCGGCGGGTCGGATGGATTTCCCATCCCCATGTCGATGACGTCCTGACCGGCTCGTCTTTTTTGGTAGAGCAAGGCATTGATTCGCCCAAAAAGATAGGGAGGCAGGCGGTGGACTCGAGGAGCCCACTCCACTTTGAAGTTGCTATTGGTCATAAGGATTGCACAGATTCAACGCAAACGTGTTTTTCACTGAGCCAAGTTCGGCTCGCACCATAGATAGGATACGGGAGTAATGGGTTCGAATAAAGGACACTTCTCGCTGATCGCACGCATCGACGAGGTGGTAGCGTGCCAAGGCCATGGGTGTCACAAACTATTCTGTTGAGTAAATAAACAAACACCCGGATTTTTTCGCGATTGGTCGATGCAAAGAAAACGCTTACTTTATTTTTGATATTCTAAGCGAAGGGTGGGAGGTGTATGGATGCTGTTGTTGCTGCCTGCAAAACCAAACACAAGCGACATAGAAGCTACCGATTGAGTCTCGCACACCAGGATCATCGTAACAATTCGATTGGTATCTTTCTTCAAGTAGTTCAAAAGTTCGTCGCTTTGAATGGAAAACGTTCCATCCTGAACCCCTTGAGGGATGATGAACTTCCCAAGCAATTGGGCCGAATTCAAATCGACCGAACCGCCCGATTCAGAACTTGCTGGAGCATTGCCCCAAACGGAATCCGCTTGCACGCTATCCAACAAGTCATCATGAACGCCATAGATGGCCATTTTCGAGTCGATCGTCATCGACGCAAATCCCAAACCTGAAGGGATCGCGTTTAAAGTCAACGAGGCATTCGACAGTTGGTCGCTGGGTAGTCCTGACAAATCAAACCTCATATAGGCTTTTCGATCGTAGATTCGACATTCCTGTTTCGACCATTTTACAAGCAAAATTGGCATGCCATATTGGGATTCGGATCCAGGTCGCGATTCATTGCGTTGGACCCAATAATCTGCTCCCTTCCCGACGGATGTCGGAAGATAGATAACATTGGCTTCGTTGGGGTGGATCGGCGCTCTCTCAGACGTTCCTTGCTCAACATCAAACGAATCTGAAATGGCGCCTCGCGTCATTCGAACACCTCTTTGTCCCAATACGGTTTTTTCGACGCCCGTCGTTCGATCCTCAACATCAACCCGCCCCTCCAAAACTTGCATATTGGATTCGCCATCTGGTTGGACGCTTACACAGAAACTGGTTCCTTGATCGGTTAAGATGGCATTAGGGGTTTCTATGACGAACCCACGAAAATGATTGCGAACGGTTGCAAGCAGTTTACCGGAGTTCAATCGACATCTTTTTCGATTAATGATTTCAAGATCCGCAGGTCCTTCAAGCTCGATAACCGCGCCCACGTCGAACCGCATTGTGACCAATCCTGCCGCCAGTTTCAAATGCCCACTGCCAATTTTCGAACCTGAATTAGTCGGTATCGAGGCTGAAATCCAACGTGTACCTGATATGGATTCGAGGCTTGCGAAGTTTTGCCTCTCGGATAGAGCCTTCCACAACAAAAAGAAAACGGTCATACCCATCAACATGGTTACCGCGATTGCGACGAGATAATTTTGAGTAAAGCGCAAATGCCGGAACGGTCCCTGATCTGTCGCTTGTTCGTTATCAGACCTCATGTTTAGCGATGGCGACGAGGAATCCGCTATGTAACTAAGTGAAGCGTTTAGCAAACTCATGTCAACCAACTGACGCATCAACTCTGGCGATGAAGTCGCCAATTGTTCCATGCGTCGCGTTTCCTCCTCCGTCGCGCGACCGTCAATCCAAGCGTCAGCTAGCTCCTGAAACTCTTGCCTGCGGGCTGCGTCGTTCATCCCCTACGCCTCTTTTTCTATGGTTAACTTGATGCACTCCGAAAGGCTACATCGCACTCTGCTTAGCAATCGATAAATGGCATCCGGCCCCCTCTTCATGCGGACCGCAATCTCATCAATTGCATTTCCGAAGTTGTATCGGTATCGAATCAATTCCCGATGGCGGTCTGGCAAACGTTCCAAACATTTCTCCAAAGCGCCCAATCGACGATCGAAGCTGCTTGTTTGCGAATCGAGTTCAGCAGCCAACGCGGCTAGAAACGAATCTGAGAACACAAGCCGATCACGCTGTTGCTTTTTCCGCCAAGCCCGCATCTGATTGAAGGCTACTCGGCAAGACCAAGCAGCAAAGTTACTGTTGGGCTCAAACGAATCGAATTCTCGCCACAGCACTAAATTAGTCTCTTGCTGCACGTCCTCTACTGCCGCCCGATCGCGCATCATGCTCATCAAATAAACGAAAATTCGATGTTGGTTTTCCCCGAGCAACTGCACGAACTCCTCGATTCGGCACTCTTTCTTAGAACCCGTGGGGTCAGTCATTGGATCTTTTTTCTGACAATGGTGCAAATTGTTTCGCCGACGGTAACAACAGTCCCTATGAGCAAAAAGCTACCGCGATCCCAAACGCCCTGCGAATTGGTTCGAAAGAGCCGAAGTTTGATTTTTTGGACATCCAGATGGACGATCTTCCAAATTTATCATAAAATTTTGTCCAATTCTCTCCTTTAAAGCTCTTTAGTGCGACAAGTCGAACCATTGAAGGACTGATGTTTGGTTTTTAGGGGATTCATTGATTCCGTTAGGGAGCACTGGTGATGAGAAAAAGGCGTGGTTTTACGTTGGTCGAATTATTGGTGGTGATTGCCATCATTGGGATTCTGGTTGGGCTTTTATTGCCTGCGGTTCAAGCCGCTCGCGAGGCAGCTCGTCGAATGCAGTGCTCTAACAACGTCAAGCAGATAGCGCTGGCTTGCCACAATTACGAGGGTGCTTTTCGGAGTTTTGCAGCGGGCGGTATTGTCAGCTACACCCCGGCAGCGCTCGCAAACTTAAACGACTCCAATTTTTGTAGGACCGGCTTGGATCGAACGCAGGCCCCTTGGACAGTACTCATCTTGCCGTTTTTAGAGGACACAAATTTATACAACCGGTTCGACTTCAATAAGAGATTTACCGGATCGTCCAATATTCCAGGCGACGCTCCAAACGCAGTTTTGTTCGGATTAAACAATGCTAAATTCCAGTGCCCATCCGACCCGAATTCGCAATCGACGATTAACAATAGCAATTTTCTGGGTGTTCAAGGGGGTGGTCCACCGACCGGCGTGGGTGGACCACCTTGCTCCACACAATTGGCTCAACGTGTGTTCTTCAAGAGTGGTGTGATCTACGCCAACTCGAAAACTCGCATGGGTGAAATTACCGACGGCACGACAAACGTTTTTCTTATCGGCGAAAGTCGATATATGCCGACTCCAAATATGCGCTCAGACGGTTTCCACGCAGGCTGGGCATCTTCGTTGAAAGCAGATAACGCCTTCGCCGTCCCGCTAACGTTTGCAGCCGCAGTCTTGCAAATCAATGCGCAAAGAGAATGCGGAATCGGCATCGCAGATTGCTTCAATTTTGTGAGCCGAATTTTCGGTAGCAGGCATACCGGTGGATGCCATTTTGGGCTTTGCGATGGTTCCGTACAATTTGTGAACCAGAGCATCGACATTACAACGTATCGGCAAATGGCGAATCGCAACGATGGATTGCCTGTCGGCGGTTCACTTGAATAGTGCTCGGTAAGTTGAGCACAAGTTCGCGATCGAGGCAATTTGCACTCGATCGATAGGTCTCTAAATTATCGATCCATTGGAACTCCCATGGTTCGACCAAATCTCTGTACTGAAGTCTTTAAACACTCTACGAAGCTTTATGCATGAACAGAATTTCAAATCGAATGGCACAGGCAGCTGCGTTGTTATCCTTGTTTGCCGTCGTTGTAGCTCAAGTGGGATGTGGCGGACGGGATGGACCAGAACGTTATTCACTCAGTGGTTCAATCACTATGTCGGATGGGAAGCCAGTACCTGCTGGCGAAATCAACTTTGAGCCGGACCACTTGGCCGGTAACTCCGGTCCTGGTTCGATGGTGCAGATCAAGCAAGGCAAATACTCATTGCCAGCGGACCAAGGAATCGTAGGTGGCAAGTACATCGTTACGATTTCGCCATTTGACGGAGTCGCTTTTGGCGAATCGATTCAAGGCAAGCCGTTAAGCAAAGCTCAGCATGTTGAGAAAATCGATTTGCCATCCAAGAACTCGACCCACGATTTCAAAGTTACTACCAAATGATGTGGTCGAAAGAAAAATTCAGGGGCGGGGGCCTAATGACTTTGTTCAGCCGAAAAGTTGGCCATTGCGCCATTTCGATTTTGTTGATCTCTCTCGCTGTCTTGGATGAAGCTAAACTTTTCGGACAATCGTCTGCAAACATCGATGTTGATAAGCAAAACCAATTTGAAAAATGGGTTCGTCCAACGCTGACTCAGTATTGTTTGCCTTGTCATTCGAGTGAGACCGAGTCGAATGGAGGCTTGGTGTTGGATTCTCGCTATGGTTGGGAGAAAGGTGGTGATTCGGGTCGAGCGATTGTGCCGGGCAGTTCCGAAGCGAGTTTGTTGATCAAGGCAATTCGATTTGACCATCCAAAACTGCAAATGCCACCCGATAAGAAGCTGCCCTCGGAACTGGTCGCGATCATGGAAGCTTGGGTTAACGACGGTGCTTTTGATCCTCGCGAAAATCGGGAGCCGATGGATCAGACGGCCAGCAACTTGCAGCAGAACTCCGTCCAAGAGTATTGGTCGTACCAACCTTTGCGAACTGCGAATTTCACTTGCGCATCCATCGATGGATTTGTCAATCAAAAGTTGGACGAAATGGAGATACTCGCTGCGCCGCTTGCCCAGCGTCGCGACCAGGTACGAAAGCTCTATCTCGATTTGACTGGGTTGCCGCCAAGCCCAGAAACAATTCGAGCGATGTTGTCTTCTTCCGATTTCGAAAGCGACTACCACGAATTAGTCCAAAGGCTTCTTGCAACACCTCAATATGGAGAATCGATTGCTCGACGTTGGATGGACGTTGTTCGCTATGCAGAATCAGTAACTCTCCGTGGTCTCGTTTTCAAAGAAGCATGGCGTTATCGAGATTATGTGATCACGGCATATAACCAGGATCGATCCTTTGATCAGATGATTTGTGAACAAATCGCCGGTGACCTCCTGAAAAGTAACGATCCAAATGATCGCTATCTGCAGTTGGTCGCAACGACCTTTATGGCAATGGGGGATACGAATTTTGAAAAACAAGACAAGCAACAATTGGAGATGGACTACGTCGATGAACAATTAGATGTCATTGGCCAAGCATTTCTGGGACAAACCATCGGTTGCGCTCGTTGCCACGACCACAAGTTTGATCCTATTCCGACACGCGATTACTACGCGATGGCAGGGATTCTCAAATCGGCTGTCGCGCTGCGGCATGCAAATGTGTCCAATTGGATCGATCTGCCGCTGCCACTCAGTTTGGAGGAAGAGAAACGATTTGTTGAATTGGAAACGCAATTGCAAACTCTGACAAAGGAATTAGCCACCAAGAAAAAACAATTGGCCGCCAAACCAAAAAAAGAGGGCGAAAGCGATGGGCCCGATTTAGCAAAGGAAAACGATTTGAAGCAATTGGCTGACGTAGTCAAACAAATGGAGTCAAATCAAAAAAAGCTACAAGCGCAGGTCGACCTGAGACCCAGGTATTTGACCATTGTTGAAGAATCCCCACCGAAAGACATCCCGGTACATATTCGCGGAGACGTTCACAACGTAAGCGAAGTGGTCCCTCGCGGCTTCCTATCTGCCCTCACGGACGATCAAAAAACGGCAATACCAACTGGAGCAAGTGGACGATTAGAAATGTCCAAATGGATTTCGGCACCGAATAATCCGTTGACAGCGCGGGTTTATGCCAACCGAGTCTGGTCATGGATGATGGGCCAAGGTTTGGTCGAATCGGTGAATAACTTTGGCACCACAGGAACAACCCCATCCAACCCAGACTTGTTGGATTGGCTTGCGACGGAACTTATTCGTAGTGGCTGGTCGACTAAACATCTCATTCGATTGATAGTCCATTCGGACGCTTATCGCAGAAAAGTGGTCCCCGCAGACGACCGCGTTTTGCAGATTGATCCAGACAATCGATTCTACTGGCGCGGGCATCAACGACGATTGACGGCCGAGGAGCTTCGCGACGCCATGTTGCAAGCTAGTGGTGAACTCGATTTGGCCATGGGTGGGTCACTTATGGTTGAGACCAAGTCCGATGTGAACTACAAACATTCATCGCAAAGACGCAGCGTTTACCATCCGCTCTTCCGGAATTCTTTGCCCGAACTCTTGGGTTCATTTGATTTCCCCAGTACAGGAATGTCAGTTGGGCAACGTTCTCGCAGCACAGTCTCCACACAAGCCCTCGTGTTGATGAATAGTGATTGGGTTAGAGCGAGAGCCAAAGCGATGGCTTCAAGATTACGATCGGAAAGCGAAACTCAAGATCCGACTATCTGGATCGAACGAGCATTTCAACTCTGTTTCCAACGACCTCCGAACCTCGTTGAATTAGAGACGTGCCTAGAGTTTTTCCGATCCAACCTCGACTCTACCAACCCACATTCGCTGGAGAAATTGACGCACTCGTTATTTGCGTCCATCGATTTCAGATACCTCGAATAGGCATTTCCCATGTTTGACAATTTAATGAGTCGACGCCTCATCTTGCGTCAATCGGCGTGTGGCTTTGGAGCCGTGGCTGCAAACGCGCTCTTGGGCAGCACGTTTGCTGTACCCGCAGCGAACGGAGGATTGATCGGGACTCATCATGCTCCCAAAGCCAAACGAATCATTTTTCTTTTTATGTTCGGGGGCGTGAGCCAGGTCGATTCCTTCGATTACAAACCGGCACTTAACAAACGGCACGGCGAACTGCTAAGCTTCAATGATGCTCGTCAACTTGCAAAAACCGGGAAAGCAACCGAGCAAAAACTGTTAGCTTCACCTTGGAAGTTCAAACAATACGGTCAATCGGGCCATTGGGCGTCCGAATTGTTTCCAGGTACGGCAGAGCATATTGACGACCTTTGCCTACTGCATGGCATGCATACCGAAGGTGTGGCACATGGGCCTGCCACGCTTTTTTTGCATTCTGGTTCCACCAATATGACTCGACCTTCCATGGGCTCTTGGGTGAACTACGCATTGGGATCGGAAAACGAAAATCTACCTGGGTTTGTTTCGATCACCCCTAAAGCTCCAGGCGGATCTCGCAACTACGGTGCTGCTTTCTTGCCACCGAAATTCCAAGGTACACGACTGGTGTCCACCAGCGCAGAACAATTTTCTATCGAAAACCTCACTCGCGATGACCTACCGATATCGGAAGTTGCAAAACAAGTTGACGTGCTAACACGCCTCAATCGAATCCAACTAGAGCGACGTTCGACCTATGATTCCGAATTGGAGGCAGCCCTCGAGTCTTACGAACTAGCATGGAAAATGCAGCGCATGGCACCGGAGATTCTCGATCTCTCAACGGAAACGAAAGCAACTCTCAACATGTATGGTATCGACGATCCCGTCACCAAGGACTACGGTCAAAAGTGCTTGCTAGCCAGAAGATTATGCGAGTCAGGCGTTCGCTTCATCGAGGTGAATTACGGGAGTGATTCCGGGAACTGGGATCAGCATTCGGATCTACCCAAACATGCCGACCATGCAAAAGCCGTCGATCGACCGATTGCAGGCTTATTAACGGATTTAAAACAACGAGGACTGCTTGACGATACGATCGTTTGGTGGGGAGGCGAATTTGGAAGAACACCGTACTCCGAGGGAAAAGGAACGGGACGCGACCACAATCCAGGAGGTTTTACCGTATGGCTTGCAGGCGGAGGTATTAAATCAGGTTTTGCATATGGCAAGACGGACGAATTAGGATTTGCTGGAATCGAGGAGCGAGTGCATATGCACGACTTGCATGCAACTCTACTACACCAACTCGGACTAGATCACAAGCGACTAACCTACAAGCACGCAGGCCGAGACTTCCGGCTAACAGACGTTCATGGCCGCGTTGTTCAAAACATCATCGCTTAGTAGTACTATGGACGCGGCCCGAACCGGGATCTAGGGAGTTGAACGCAGTTGAAAGGCCGCCTGAATCATGGGAATCACAATTCACTATCGCGGAAAGATGGATGACGTTCGCCAAGTCGAATCTCTGGAAGATCGTGTCCTTGATTTCGTCTATTCGATGGGTGGCCGTGCAACAATCTGGCGATCCTTTGATGATCACGATTCGTCGCGAGTCGTACGTGGCTTGATGATCGAGTTGGCACCGGGGCATGACACGTTCAGTTTGTTGATTTCACCCGAAGGAGACCTGACGCCACTGTTTCAAATCGAGGAGGCGGAGAAAGCACCATTCGACGAACCGCCTTATTGCTTTGTTAAAACGCAATTCGGATCGCTGGAGGGTCACATTGCCATTGTTCATTTGCTCGACGCAATCCAACAACGGTACTGTTCCAACTTGAAAGTGACCGATGAAGGCGAATACTACGAGAAACGCGACATTCAGCAACTTGCTCAAAAGATGCAATTCCTACGAACCGCAATCCGTTCGCTGGGCGAAGGCCTGCAAGAATACGGACTGAACGAAGAGGCCGCTGAAGACCCGAATATTCTGGCCACTCGCATCGAACGCATCGCAGCACTGGTCCACAAAAAACTATGGACGGATCAGGTGAAGGCGTCCGTTGTTATTGAGAACACCGCCGACGTCAACTGGAGCGAACCAACATTGGAAGATGAAGTCCATGTGATGGAAAGGCTGGAGCGTCAGAATCAATTGCGTGGCGAACGCATGACTCGGCGAATTGCCGAATGCACCGCAGAAGGAATGTCAGCCAAAGAAGCATTCGAGTTGTCGATGCAAGAAGAAGGTTTGCCAATCCCTGAGCAAAACAACACCAGCGAAATGGAACCCACTGAACCGTGGTTGCACAGTCTACCATGTCATCCCTTTGATACGGCCAACGAACCTTCCGATTGCAAAAATAACGCAACGGTCGAGCAAGCCCAATCACTTCTGATGGCCGCGATCGAACTTGCCAACAACGACTCGAAACAATCGTCATTTGCAAAGGTACTCACGAGAGCCTGCATGGACATCATGGGAGGTCTTGTCCAGGCCACTTGCTTCGATTTGGACGACGTCGCTAGCAGAGCCCTCGCGATCACGCAACTCAAACGCGCCCTCACTGGCCACGCCTACGCTCGAGGAGCCGTTTTCGGTCTTCGCGCCGAACAAGCGATTACTCAAGTGCAATCAACCGAACTCCACGCACGGCTCAAAGCGCTACTAGCCAAGATTCATGAGCTTGCCGAAAGCGCGTGGTCATCGAACGACTGAATTCAGCGGAATATCGCAACAAGGATTTAAGTTCGATAGCCCCGAATGGCCCTCGCTTGAATCCTGATCGCCAACCCTGGCAAGACGATTAACATCTACAAATCGATCCAACAGAAAGTGGCCGAAGGGTTGAGCAGTCTGTGGATAGGCGAGTTCTCGCGCAAAGGCACGGAGGCACCGCAAACAGAAACCAAGGGTGCTTGGGGACCATTTATTCTTTGGCGGATAGATCTTCTGGAGAACGATTCAAAATCCAAAATTTTTGGCGACTGCCGACAATAAATCACGCATCGGGCCCGTCAAGCTAGCGGTTATGATTAGCAGCACTCCGCCTAACAGTGGGTCGCTATAAATCGACCCAAAAGGGCCTCTGTCCAAGCGTTTGATCGAATCAATCTGCCCCGAGACTTTTTGAATGCAGTCGTTAAAACGCTTGCTCCTATCCTCGGACGTTTGCAATTGACTTTTCGGAGTATCTGTTGATTCTGGAACAGCCTCGGATTCCAGGGCTTGCCGACAACCGTAATCTTTTATCAGTTCACTATGTAATTCTCCAAAAAGGTCGCATGCTTCGGCGCGCAGCTTGCGTGCTTCTGACCGCAGGATGAACGCGGCGATCAGAGACAAGAACAACGGCGTCATCAGAGCGGCATACCAAATTTTCGGTATTCCCCAAGAATCGAGAAATGGTAGGCGGGCTATTGCTAAAACTACGGTCAACGCCGCAGGCGCAATAAGTGCAAGGCTAGCTAGCTCTCCCTGTTTCATCTTTTCGACTAGAGTTCCAAAATAGCCAGCGGATAACTTCAGCAATTCCTCGGCGCGTTCTACGATAGGCTTCGATCTTTCGACGTTGCGGTTTTGCGGCTCCCAGGTTCTTTTCAAGTCTTTGATTTCATCTGAGATTTGTTTCCTTGCACGCAGAATATAGATCGTTGACAATGAGGCAAGCAGGAACAGCAAACCGGCCGCGCTCAGCAACGCGAACAATGCGGCCTGACGAGAAATAAGACCTCGAGCAGGAGGCGCGTCGAACCAAGCCGATCCAAAGAGAATCATAATCAGGATCAGCAGCAGTATCGCAATGCCAACCCCTCGCCGGAAATCGTCCGCCTGCATGTATCTTGCGTACCGAAGCGTGATAACGGCACTGCTTACGGCGACGAGATGAAAAAGAAGAACGGACGGCCAAACGCTGATTCCCTCAAACCAAGATAACCGCTCACCATCCATCGAAACATCGCTGTACCATGCGATGCCAAAAAGTGTCGCGCTGCTGACCAAGACCATCAGGAATACAACAGCAGTCAAGAATTCTAGTTTCTTTTCCTGGTCCTTACCCGTAGTTCTCGGAGTTTTCTCTTCTTCTGGCTGGTCCTCCGTTGCCGAACTGTTCGCTCTTCTAGACGTGTTACCCGCTTCCACAGGCGTCGTAGCGATGGTAGGTTCCTTCGGGTCCTTTGTTGATGAATCTGGTCGTGTAAGCTGAATCCATCCTTTTCGGACAGCAGTAAAAGGCTCCTGAGCATTGACAAGCATCTTGGGTGCCCTTTCGAGCATGTTGGAAACACCACCAGAATAGGGTCTCATCAAGTACAAAACGAGAATGCAAATGAACATCAAGCCTGCTAGCCAGAAAAAAACAGCTTCATCGTCAAAGTATCCAGGCGGAGTAAGCCTATGCCGGGTGAATCCGCTGGGCAAACGCTCAGACTTTAACTGAAACGCACCCGTCGACGCAATTTCAAAGAGTAGAGGCTTAATTAACTCATTCGAATTCGCTCTGTCAGAGCGCCCGCAAATATCATAATAATCTTGGTTTGTCTTAGGATCTTTGAACTCGGACGATCCAGAAATCGAGTCATTTTTCTCAAAACTGAGCAATGCGATTAGTGCCGAAAGAAAGATCGAAGTCTGGTATCCGTCGCGAAAGCTCGGCATATATTGCCCGTCTTCGGGAATCAGATTGCTCGTGCAACTCAGTCCGTAGTGGCTCGCGACGATGAGATTTCGGCAATCAGGATAATACTTGCGTTCTGCGTAACGCGCATCTAACTCCGTAGTAAAAAATGCAGCAGTAGGAAAGGTTCGCCTCGCCGAGCGAAAAACAGTGTACTTATCACTCCATTCGCTCCCGAACACACCGACGGCAATCACTTTTTCATTATCTACATCTCGCAAGTCAGCGAACGTCCGGTCAAAATAATCTGACACATCATTTTTTGATACATCCTTTACCGTATCTTGCGACAGAAAGATACCTTTAAAGTAGGGGATGATGCGTAGTTTGTCTGGCCCTAAAATTCCGTTCGCGAATTCCGTTCTCAATGCGTTAATGTAGGCTTGTGACTGTTGTTCAACAAACAAGATTGTGATGCCGTTTGCAGAATTGCCATGCCCCCGAATTTCAAGTTCATTTTTTAGCAGATCGATCAATAACACATCCTCGCCAATGGTATGCACTAACAGCAGCTTGGCATCTTTTCCAAACTCCAAATATTTTTGGCTAGTTTTCAACCCTATGGAAACGTTGGGTGCTGTGCAATCACTGTTGAAGATCTTGGTTCCCATTTCCCAAGCTTCAAAAAAGTTGACGATGGGGGCGATTAGGTCGTCAGTCGCGGTGGCTTCTGTTGCATCGTTGCCACTCGCAGCAGCGTCTTTTGATTCGGTGACCATGTTCTGCAAATAGTTCGACGAATTCGGTCCACATATCGCAACGCCTCCCTTCTTCTTAAACTTAGTCAGCAAACAATTACTTGGGGACGCGAAAATACTGTTCAGCATTTGTGCGAGAGCCCGCATGGGACGCTCCCCGAGTTGCTCCTGGTCTACCCAGAAAACCAACAACAATCGCACCTTTCCCTCAATCTCCTTCGTGTATAACGTTACAGGTACGACGATCTTCTTTTCAGTACGTTCCGCTTTTGTGATATAAGACTCGAAGGTTGCCTGTACATAGGTCATGGAATCAGGGATGTGCATTTGGTAGCCGCTGGACACGAAGGCCAGTTCCATGGCGTGTCGATTTCGTATTCTTGATTCCCTGGCTTTATCCGTCGCCTCTCCCGGCATAATTTTGGGGATGATCAATAATTCCCCTTGATCCTTCAGAAGACTGTCGACAACTTTCATGTAGTTTAGGTCGATCTCGGCGTTTTCAGGTACTTTTTCGGGTACGGACTCAAGTACTTTTTCGGGTACAGATTCGGGTACGGATTCAAACGGATCGGCCCATTTGTCGACCCGCTTGCTGATGAAACTCTTTGATGACAGAAATGGTTGCGCTAATTTGTCCATTTCCTTTTTGGTTTGGTTATTTACAACTTTGGTACCTGTTGCTGGTGTGTAGAGAACTCCAACAAAACCGAGCGCTCCAAGAAATAGAGTGGCGACTACCCAATTGGATTGCAATTGATCGCTTCGAGGTACCATTTCTGCACACGCTTTTAGTGATTGGAGTAAACCCGGATTCAGCAAATCACGTGTTTGAATGTCAGGTTCTTCGCCCAACTTAATGGGTAGAAACGTTGGGAATCCGTTCCAGTCTTCCGCAGTAGGAGTGCAGTCGGCCTGCACTTTTCTAAGGCAGATTCACAAAGCCACTTGCAAATCGCGTTCCCCAAACGCTTCGAGTGGGCAATGATGAAAAACCGGAGCAATTCGGCTATTCCTGAGAGTAACGATTCAAGAAGCAGTGTGTCGAATGCGCAACATTTGTGAGCACTAGCGCCCGCCGCTGACACGCTTTCCAAGAAATCGCATGCAGACAATAATATGGTTCTGTCGACGCCCAAACTGAATGCCGAGCTTATCACGATCGACGACGAGATAGTCCGCTCCCGCGTCTTCTGCGATCAATGCGAAGACTGGCATTACCATGTTCCGCAAGGGGGGCCCGACGGAGCCCCCCATGAGCCCCCCATGAGCCCCCCATGAGCCACCCCTGAGCCACCGCTGAGCCACTTCCGCAGAAGAATAGGTCTGGGCCGATTTTAACGCAGCAAGTAGACGTACCCATTAACAACAGAGTAAACTGAAGTCCCACGACCAATGGCCCTCACCATGAGGCAGAACAGCGAAAGCTGTTCGGTGAGGATTCGCAAGTCAATTGGGAATCCTCACCGGGCGACTCGCTCTGCTCCATTGCAGGTAGGCTCGTTCGAACCGAAAGTGATTGCCATTCGTCTCACGCATCCCGCACTGGTTACCCCTAAATAGCAATAGCACCTCTCAATCATGAAACAAATCTCTCGCCGCCATTTCGTAAAAACGACAGCCGTTCTCGGTGTAGCAGCCACAACACGACACGCTGCTGCATATTCATTAGCCAACGACGACGTGCGACTCGGCTTCGTCGGTTGTGGCGGCCGCGCAGGTGAACATTTGCAGGTTTTCGAAAAAATGAATGGCGTCAAGATTGCCGGCCTATGCGATCCGGATCAAGGTAAGGTGGCCGCCGCGAAAGAGCGATTCAGTCCTGATGCTAAGACTTGGACCGACCTGCGGTCGATGATCGATGACAAGAACATCGATGCCGTAGTGATCGCGTCTTGTAATCATTGGCATTGTTTGGCCGCGATTTGGGCCATGCAGGCGGGTAAAGATGTCTACGTTGAAAAGCCGTTGTCCCATAGCCAATGGGAAGGCAAACAGACAGTCGCAGCAGCTCGCAAGTACAACCGCGTCTGCCAAGTGGGTACCCAACAACGCTCGGATCCGATGCAAGCCGAGATCAAGAAATTTCTGCACGAAGAAAAAGGGATCGGCAAAATACTCTCCGCTCGCGTGAATCGATATGGCGTGCGTGATTCGATCGGACTGCGAACGTCTCCGCTCAACATCGATCCCAAAATTGACTACAACCTATGGCTTGGACCAGCTCAACAAAAACCGATCTATCGAGAAAAATTGCATTATGATTGGCACTGGGACTGGAATACGGGCTCTGGCGAAATGGGCAACTGGGGAGTTCACGTTTTAGACGACCTTCGAAACAATGTGTTCTTGGACCAAGTTTCGTTGCCGCATCGAATTTTAGGTGGTGGTGGCCGGGTCGTTTGGAAGGATGCAGGCGAAACACCCAACGTCCATTTTGTCTATTTTGACACAGGGTCCATTCCGGTGGTTATCGGCCTCACCAATTTGCCTGCCAGTCCAACCGACAACAAATCCCCCAAGTGTCCCGGTCCAGGGAGTGGTTATGTCGCTTATTGCGAGGGAGGTCGATTCGAAGGTCAACGCGGTTCGGGTACAGCCTTTGATCTCGATGGCAAGGTTATCAAAAAGTTTAAAGGCAATTCTGGAGGCCGCTTGCACCAAGAAAACTTCGTTCAAGCGGTTCGCAAACGCGATCCGTCTATGTTGAACACCGATGTCGAAGTTGGGCATCATTCGACGGGATGGTGCAATTTGGCCAACGTCGCTTTCCGCACGGGGACAAAATATTCACAAGAAAAAGCGGAGAGCATCAAGTCAAAGGAGTGGACTGAACTCTTAGGCGAGATGAAGCAACTGATGACGGCGCATGGTTTGACGATGGAATCTGCAAGTATGCTGTTGGGTCCAATGTTAACCATTGACCCCAAAACGGAATTGTTCACTGGGGAGCATGCCGAGCAAGCCAATCCGTTCCTGAAGCGACAGTATCGTGCACCATTCGTCGTACCAGAGAGCGTCTAGGCGTGATGTCGGAGGGCCATTCAACGATCTACGCAGGGTTCCAGAGCACCCAGCCAATCAGCGCTGCCCCAGCTATGACACGGTAGAGTGCAAATGGAGCGAAGCCGCGCGTTCGTACCCATTGCATGAACCATGCGATTACAAAGAATGCGACAATAAAACTCGTCGCAAAGCCAGCCGAAAGTGCGATCCAACGATCCACTTCTGGAAGTGGTTGTTTGATCAAGTACTTAAGCAACTTGAAACCGCTCGCTGCAAACATAATCGGGATCGAAAGAAAGAAACTAAACTCCAAGGCTGCGCTGCGAGAAAGCCCCATCAGTTGTCCGCCTGCAATGGTGGACATTGAACGACTCGTTCCTGGGAATACGGCTGCCACGATTTGTGCCAAACCAATGACAATCGCTTGTTTCAAACTAATCTCTTCGAGTTGTTTGGTTGTCACTCGGTTGCTGGCGTAACGGTCGATGACAAACATCGCAATACCGCCAACGACCAATGCAATCCCAATGAACAGTAACGATTCCATGTTGTCATCAATCAACTTATCGATCAAGAAACATGGAATTGCGGTTACGACAAAGCTTATCATCACCAGCGGCAATGGGTGTGATAGCCATATTGACTTGCCGCCGGCTTGACGATCTTTCGCCGAGAGTGCTTGTCTAAACGAAGCCACAAAACCCATCAATCGCTTCCAGAAGTAAGCGACAACTGCCAATATTGCCCCCAGTTGAATGAATACAGCAAACATCTTCCAAAAACTGTCGGTGCGGTCTATGGAAAGAAGCTCCTGAGTGATCAGGATGTGAGCAGTCGAGCTGACAGGCAGGAATTCGGTGAGTCCTTCGACGATACCTTGGATGATCGCAGCAATCAAATCAGTCATGGGCTTTCAATCGTTGTGCGACGCACTGCGTCGTTTTGGCAAACTCCAATGACGGCGCTGAGCGTCGTTCCATTCCGGAGTCATGAAGTTTGCAGTTTAATAGCTTGCGGTGTCGTGGCTAGTGCTCTTCCGTTTGCGATCACTAGAAACAATCCCGTAGTACAGGCTGCTAGCCTGTGTTTTGCATGTCGAACCAGGCTGGCAGCCTGTACTACGTCGTCGTTTTTGCGCTGCCGATCGCCTTATTGCTGATTTTCCGGCCTTTTCTGGTCCTATGGATTGGAAAAAACTTCCTAACCTGCGATTTTATCTCATCGCCAAGATCCGTTTCCAAAGAAAAGTCAATCGCTAGCATAATCGTTGCGTCCAGTTTTTTCTCCACTCGAGACGATAGAGAACTGGTACCCGAATTCAAATGGCAAGGAACGTATCATGTTTCGCAGTCAAATCTTCATCGTGATCGCTATCTCGGCGCTTGGTTTTTGTAGGCAGGCCAATGGTCAAGCTTACTATCCATCCTCGAGCGAGTCAGGTAACGGCGGCCAAGTCGAACAAACGGATTCGCGATTCATTTTCTCCTCCAATCCGGAGAATGCATCGGCAACGCCGACACTGGATGAACTCGCGAAACGCTTGGAATCGCTTGAGACAACATCGACGAAGGTCTCCAAAGAGCTAAAAGATCTGGACGAAGCGAAGACGAAGGCCGACGCGGACAAAAAGAAACTTCCAAATGTTACCATCAATGGTGTGTTTCAGGCGGATGCGGTCGCGTTTAATCAATCCGACGCCAGCCGGGAAGCGTATGGCCGAATTGAAAGTGGGGCGGATTTCAGGCGTGCACGGTTGAGTGCCAAGGGTGCCGTTTCCGACCGCATGGACTACTTCATGCAGTTTGATTTCGGCTTTCTCGGTCGCCCAACATTTACCGACGTCTGGACGGATTTCAAGAATGTAGGCCCTCTCGGAACGGTCCGAGTAGGCCAATGGAAACAACCATTTAGTCTCGAAGTCGTGAGCAGTTTCCGGTACACGACGTTCATGGAGCGATCCTCCATGTTTCAAGCGTTCACTCCGTTCAGGCATTTGGGAGTAGGATTTTATAACAACTCGGAAGATCTCAACTGGACTTGGGCTGCATCCTACTTTCGAACGGGCCAAGATCAGTTTGGCGGATCACTCAGCACGGATGGGGGCAATGGCGGGGCAGGGCGCATCACGCATTTGCTTTGGCATTGTGGTCCCAAAGGTGAAGATTACTTGCATGTCGGCATGGGATATTTTTTAAATGCACCTCCGAATGAGCGAGTAAGATTTCGAAGCATTCCCGAAATCTTTGTGGGAGAGTTTGTTGTTCCAGCGGGATCACCGATCGGAACAACTGGGGTTGCGGCACCTGATGTCGCGAACGGAACACCTGCTTTTGTAGATACAGGAATCATCAACCGAGCGAGTTTGGTCCAGACGGTTGGCTTGGAATCACTTTGGGTCCGCGGTCCAATCTCCCTGCAATCCGAAGCGATGGGTTGCTTTGTCGATACCTCCACGCGTGGCAATGCATTTCTCAACGGTGCTTATTCGCAAGTAGGTTGGTTCTTGACTGGTGAGCATAGACCGTATGACCGCAAAGCGGGTGCGATTGATCGCGTGATTCCATTCCACAGTGTTTCGAAAAGCGGTGGCGGCTGGGGAGCATGGGAACTCGCAGCCCGATGGTCGTACCTGGACGTCACCGATCGACAGATTCAGGGGGGTATGATGCAGAACATGACTACCGGATTGAATTGGTATGTGAATCCAAACTGCAAGTGCGTTTTTAACTACATCCACTCGTGGGCAGATTCGCGTCCACTACGCAACGGAGTGATTCTCTCGGAGGATTTCATCCATTCGCAAACCGATGCGTTTGGCATGCGATGCCAGTTGGATTTTTAAGGTCCAACTCATTCTTTGGTTGACGGAGAAGCGATGCAAAACAAGTGTTTTTCGCCTCGTAGGAAGATTCGGTTCGCCGAAGGCACAGGCGATCCAATCACGGGTTCGGCCATGTCGTTTTCGGACAAAAGTTCGAACTTGTTGTTTGCAATGCTGGCTACGAAAACAACTCCATCTTCACGGGGTGCATATAAGGTGTCACCCGCAATCAACGGAGATGAGTAAAACAAG
>JAIPFP010000276.1 GCA_021736575.1 Pirellula sp.
AAGATGTTCGCATCCGCCGGCAAGGTGAGCTCTACCAGGGCGTCGTTCTTGCGATGGCAAAGCAGGATGCCGATAGTTGGCAGCTCGTCGGGCAGCCTTACGTGACGATCGAAGTAGTTCACGACCATCTGCATCTGACCGAGGTCTTGGTGCACGAGTTTGTCACGCTTGAGATCAATCAGGACATAGCAACGGAGAAGCCGGTTGTAAAAGACGAGATCCACATAGTAGTGGTCGTTGTCGAACGTGAATCGCTTTTGTCGGGCTTCGAATAGGAAGCCTTTGCCTAGCTCCAGGAGGAAGGACTCTAGCTTGTCGATGATGGCCGATTCAAGGTCGTCTTCGGAGTAGTGCGGATGCTCCTCCAAACCCAAAAACTCCAATACGAGAGGGTTCTTGATGAGGTCGGCGGCTTTTTCCACGACTTGCCCCTCGACTGCCAGTCGACGGACTTCGTCCTTGTCCCGGCTAAGTGCAAGTCGCTGGTAGAGACTGCTGGCAATCTGTCATTGCAGTTCTCGCACGCTCCAATGATTGGCAGCGGCCTCGATCTCGTAGAAACGTCGCTCGGCGGAATCGTCCAGCGTGAGCAGCTCGACGTAGTGGGACCAGCCCAGGGTGAAGCGGCGGGGAAGATCGCTCACCATTTC
This sequence comes from Pirellula sp., assembly GCA_021736575.1. Lineage (GTDB taxonomy): Bacteria > Planctomycetota > Planctomycetia > Pirellulales > Pirellulaceae > JBKCUI01. Next base: position 651 of record JAIPFP010000276.1, read on the forward strand.
CCGACTGGGTTGGTCTGGCCACTGGCTTTCGGACAAAATCCGAGACGGTGTTTCGGAATTCTCGCGTGCTCCAGAGTGAGAAATCCGAGACGGTGTCTCGGATATCGGCGAGCGAAGAACGTCTGACCGAAATTGGAGATAAAATCGTCGCATCAACTCCAGATTATCCACGGAAAACCCACGTCCCGCCGCAGATTTCAAAGCTTGAGACAATGCCTTAAGCGTTTGCTTTCCGTAACTGGCACGATCCGCCCCCTCCTGTTCAAAATGAACGATGTAGAGCCCAAACAGGAAGTTGCGGGCTACAAGATGGGTGTCGATGGTGCGATTGGCTGCCGCAACCAACTGCTGATGCGTCTGCTGACACAGCAATACGAGCTGTTCAAATTCATCGGTGAGGTCATAGTTTGGCTCCCATCTTTTTGAGATGTTGTTCTACGCGTGCAGCGAGGGCTGCAACTTCATCGACGACGTAGTCCTTGTACTGGCTGGCATCCATGCCGCCGCGGAGTTCATCACACGAGGCCCAGAGAGATGAGTAAAAATCGGATTTCCTAATGGCCATAGATACTCGGGCTAGCGGTGTGATTCAAAAGAACCAGTAGTCTAGCAAAATTCGTCGAACGCATGAATCCGAACGTGGCCAACCATTTCTTCGAGGAAATCAAAGAAGTCGCAGGGTTTTCGTCAATCGGACGTGCGTTAGTTCGTATTGACCTTAAGTTTAGACATTGGAACAACTAGGATCGTCGGTATCATCGAAGAGCGATAGTTGCCGGAAGCCAGGTGCTTTTTTGCTCTTGGGCAACGGATCGCGTTTCTTGCGCGAACCATGCTTTGCAAAAACACGCTTCGACTCATCGATAGCCGAAGTCGTTTGCCTGATCGCGAAGATCTTTTCTTGTGCCGACTTATAAGCCTTTCGATGATCTACGATCGGGAATGGGTAATCGCGACCGATCCTACAACCCACTTGTGACTGGAGGTCCAAGGGCATGCGGTGTGGCTCGGGTAGGTACTCATCGGGAACGCGTGCCAGTTCGGGAACGAATTGCTTAATGAACACTCCCGACGGATCGTGATCGATCACTTGCTTTGCAGGCGAGTAGATGCGAATCGTGTTGATACCCGTCGTTCCAGATTGCATTTGACATTGCGAAAAATGGATGCCAGGTTCGAAATCTAGAAAGTGTTTGGCGAGATGAACGGCCGTTGGTCGCCAATGCAGCCACAAATGATTGGACGCGAACGACATCAACATGGCTCGCATTCGAAAATTGATCCAACTGGTCTCGTTGAGAGCACGCATACATGCATCGATCATCGGGTAACCCGTTTCGCCTGTCGTCCATGCTTCGAACTTCTCTTGATTGAAATCATTCTCGCGAAGACCATCGTAAACCCGACTGATGTTCTGAAATTCGAGCTCCGGTTCATCCTCCAGTTTTTGCATGAAATGACAGTGCCATGCTAGCCTGGAGGAGAACGATTTGAGCGAACCCAGCCAACGCGAGTCGATCGAATCGACTGAGCCTTCGCGAATCTCTCTTTGCCGAGCCACCAGTTGTTGATATGCAGTCTTTATCGAGATGCAACCCCACGCAAGATAGGGACTCAATCGACTGCAGTTCTCTCGCGCCGTCACGGGACTCGACATCCCTTTTCGATAGTTGAGCCCGCGAATCGTCAAGAATGAATCCAATGTCGCGTTCGCTTGAGACTCGCCACCGATTTGCAGGATTGTCTTTCGCGTCGGTGCCAGTCCAAGCTCTTCACCTTTTGGCATCCCACCCCAGTCGAAATCGTTAGGGATCATCATGCGCGTTGGTGTTGGGGTGATTGGCGTATTCATTCGAGTCTGCCAAAGATTTGCCCATCCATTTCGATTCTTCAGAGGCCGCACGACCCCGTTTTGCGAAAACTGCAGCCAAGGGATTCCCATTTGCCAAGCCCATTTCGCAACCCGACGGTCTCGTTCGTAGGTGAAACCGTTTCCAGTTTCTTCGTGCGAGTAGAGGCTAGCAATGTTCGCAGTCCTTGCAATGTCGATCAAGACCTCGGGCAACTCGCCAACGCGAACGGCCAGACGCCCCCCTATTTTGCAAAGGCGACTTGAAAGATCTTGGAGCGACTCGACGATGAAATCAAAATGGGACCGGTCCATCTCAGGCATGGCCCACAGCTTGGGCTCAAACACATACAGAACTACGGTCGGTCCGGTTTGGCAAGCTTCCAAAATGGGACGGTGATCGTCCAATCGCAGATCACGTTTGAGCCATACCAGTTGAATAGGAGCATGCGGCACGTCAGGACTCCCCCTCGGAAGCGTGCGATTTGTCTGATTGTTTCTTGATGCCAGAACGACGACATCGCTCGCTACAATACTTCACTTGTTCCCACACCCTTTCCCACTTTTTCCGCCAAGTGAAAGGACGGTCGCAAACGACACATTTTTTTGTTGGCAAATCCGATTTCGAACGGTTCATTCGGTTTAAGTAGTCCATTAGACAATTGACTTTTTGATCGCTTGATTTTAGGCGGTCGTCAATGTGCAAAGTGATAGGTTACCTTATATGCAAACCGTTCACGTTCAACAACCCAACACGCCTCTAGAAATATCACGGAACAATGCCTGAGGGACATACCGTTCATCGCCTTGCAATGGACCATACCAAGTGGCTTGCAGGCCAACGACTGAGGGTTAGTTCACCCCAAGGTCGGTTCGAGGTAGGAGCCCAGTTGCTGTCCGGCAAAAGTCTTAAAACGGTCGAGGCCCACGGAAAACATCTTTATTATACTTTTTCGAGCGAACTTGTCTTGCACGTGCACCTTGGGTTGTATGGCAAGTTTCGACTTCATGAGTCTCCTCCACCAGAGCCTCGGGGCGCGGTACGCATTCGATTTGTTGGCAAAACACACACGCTGGACCTGAACGGCCCGAATCAGTGTGAGATTCTCAGCTCGAAACAGGTTCGCGACTCCAGGTCAAAGCTGGGCGAAGACCCTCTTCGTTCCGATGCAGATCCAGAGCGCGTTTGGGCTCGAATGCAGAAGAGCAAGCAGCCTGTTGGGCAGTTGCTTCTCGACCAGTCGGTCGTAGCAGGAATCGGGAACATCTACCGTGCCGAGATTCTGTTTTTGTTAAAGATTCATCCGTCACGACCAAGCTGTTCGTTGACCCGTAATGAGTTTGATGATCTTTGGGAAACATCCCTTCGCTTGCTCGCCGTAGGGGTCAAGTACAACCGCATTATCACGGTCGATCGAGACGAAACAGACAAGCCGCTCAGCAAACTGAGCTCCGACGAGCGGCTTTTGATTTACAAGAAAGAGCGATGCCCAACTTGCCAATCGACGACAGAGACGTGGTTGCTAGGAAATAGGCAAATGTTCGCTTGTTCGGTTTGTCAGGTTTAGGCGTCGCTACAACCATTTTCTTCCCTCAAAGGGTCGTACCATCGAGTCGAGCCGATAATAACCACGGCCGTAGGGGTTTCCATCATCCTACTATGTAGTGCTCTCCCAAGTCCTGTCCGTAAACTAGACCAGCATTCCTGGCGTTGCGAGTCAAGTTGCACCAATACGATGAATGAGCCAAAACCAAAGACACAACTTCAATCGATTACGTCGAGCGTTCCGGTCTTCAATTGCATCGTCTATGTGCTTCGTGACTCAAGCGGCAACGTTTCAGGACGAGTTGCAAATTTGCCCGATCTCGAATTCACTGCATCGACCGAACGGGATCTCCTTGGCAAAATCGTAAAAGAATTCAAGCGGGCCGTTCTCGAGTATTCACAGATCGCGAATGGTGTACCTTGGATCGAGCCACCCAACGCAAAAGAACCCAACGAACAAACTCGCTTGATACCGGTGCATTTGTAGTTTTGCCAAGCAGTAGCCTTTGACACCCGTTTGACACGCCGGAGCAGGATATGGAAACTTCGCACCGGTTTGGGTGATCGGTACGATTTCGAGCCTCATTTGAAATCAAGCGACAAAACGGGAACGTGAATCTGCTCCCTTGCAACCTCTCGCTTACTCAAAGGCCAACCCGTCAATCCAAAACCGAAGTGTGGGGGCGCCCCATGAGTCAAAAGCTAACGACAACCGATCTACATGCCCCGGCAATTCTTCAACGCCTTGCCACGACTCGTTTTCTTTCAAGGGAATCTCCCATAGCCGCCACACCTCTCGGCTTTCGCTGTAAGGAGACTCCCGCATTAGATCTTGTCCTTTTTTGGGTTCGATAGGATACGACTTGTTCCCCTCGAACAACGTAACAAACGGGCCCCTTTGCTTGCCAAATCCCCAATCAATGCAATGCCAGCGCCGTTGTTGCCAATGCAAACATTGCCGCGAGCCAGTGTATGGGTCGAACTGCCAAACATGAATACGATACCAGCGTGCCCTTGGTCGGGCAGATGAGGGGAGTTATGGGCAGCCGATGCAAGCCCGTTATAGCTTGCCTCATTTTCGATCAATCGAGATTGGTCGGAGCCTCCCAGCCAAAAGCCATAGCTACAGTAATTTGCCTTGTTCCTTTCAAACGTATTTCGCGGTGCCCAGCACTCAACTCCATTATTGTTGGCAAAGGAGCAATCATTGCCACGAAAGAGATTGCCTGTGCTGCACCAACCATTCAAGACTCGCACAAAGATGCCATCACCGCCATGCCTGCAATCGTTGTCAATAAGTTGGTTGTCGCATGAACCGCTTTCGATCAACACGCCTGTCGAATCGCGAGCGTGTACCTCACCCGGTGAGATTCGAATTCCATGACTTAGATTGTTATTGCGAATCGTATTGCCACAGGATGTCCAAAGCTTCAAACAGGTGTTCGATGTGTGTGAGAAATCGTTATCTGAAATCGTGTTGTTAGTGGAATCGACAAGCACACAACCATCCCAGACTTGGTTGGCTTTGTTTTTGCGTAATATCGATGAGCTTACGCGTTCAAGTACGATTCCTCCTCGGCGACCGTTTTCTCCCCAGCCAAAATCGGGATCATGAAAGTTGTTCGAAAAATCACAGCCCTCAACCAACCAGCCGCTTCCATCCGTTACTTTCAATCCCGTTTCCCAGCCTTTTGCCCGAATGTTTTTTAGTGTTACGCCAGAGACACCGTCGGCTAATATCGCGGTGCCTTGATAACCCGACGGCTTGCCCTCCGTTTGTCCGATGAGCCAAGCGCCCTGTCCATCCAGCGTTATGTCCGAAGCCTTGATCACAATTCGAGTGTAGGTTCGATTCGCATCGAGGGTGGTGCTTTCGGTGATGATCAGATCACTCGATTCGGTTGCCTGCAATATGGCAACGGCACCGAACCAGAGCATCACGAGATAGCAAATGGTGTTGATTCGAACTCGGCACTTGAACCTTTTGCAACCCATCGCTTGGTTTGTCCTGATTTTAAAGAAGAAATCGATCGCAGGTGAGTATACCTGAACGGAATCGACTTTGATTCTCAGACGCAGTCCACTTTAGGCGACGAAAAACGACCTAAACCCGACGCACTGTCGGTTGACGTCGCAATGATACCGTTTCCAGAGGAAGTCCCGTCTGGATCATCCGGATATCGACGCACCGGCGTGTCAAACCGGTGCGAGTTAAGACATCGGACAAAACACACAGGACACGCCCACGCTGTGCTCTTGCGCAACCAGATGGGCACGCACAAGTTGATTCTGGAAGACTGTCGAATTTATTGGGACTAAGTCACAGCTTCGCTTGAGCGAGTACTTTTGCAAGGGAAGATCGTCCAACTTCAGCAGATTATGACTTGCTCACATCGGCAGAGGTTGTCTCCATCTCCACTGCTTATGCACTTCAATCTCCTGCTTCGCTATTCAGGTCAAGAAGCAATTTTTTTCGTTCAATCCGACAGATTTGTCGCTCGGGTTCGGTTAAGATGACGGTGTTGAGTTTCTCGATTACTCTGCTGGCAAGCCACTTGCATGCAACGCATCGCGATCATGATTCCCCAAGACCGGCTGAAGCAATTGCAGACGCTCGAAATTTGGATCGAGCACACGGGTCGCAAAGTCCGCGCCTATGACGCTACCACTCCGATGGAATACTTCGCCGAAGGAACCGAAGCCTACTTTGATCGAAACGACTTCTATCCCTTCGTCCGCGCCGAGCTCAAGGAACATGATCCGGTTCTTCACGATCTTCTGGAAGAGATCTGGGGAGTCAAAAATTAGCCCGTTTCCCCCGCCCGAAAACTCAATCATGCCTTTCCGCCTTCGAACAAAACTTGCCCGTATTCTGATGGTCATTGCGCTCGCAGGATGGTTCCAGCCCGCCGACGCGGCGGATACCGTGCCGGAGGCCAATCTTGACGACTATCAAAAGCTCGTCGCTCCGCTCTTCGCAAAATCCTGCGCCGATTGTCATGGCCCGAGAAAGTCCGAGGCAGGATTTCGGGTCGACCAACTGGATCCCAATCTTCTCACCGGTGGGAACGTTGATCGGTGGGTCGAGATTTACGACGTCCTCAGCCAAAGCAAGATGCCACCGGATGACGAACCGGACTACCATCTCAAGGACGAGGACCGAGCCCGAATCATCGAATGGTTGGGGACGGAAATGCAAAAAGCCACCGAGGTCAGGAAAAATGCGGGAGGTCACAGTTCCTTTCGCCGAATGGCGAACTACGAATACAACCTCGCCCTGCAGGACTTGCTGGATCTCAACCTTCAGTTTACCGAGGCACTCCCGCCCGAAAACACCTCCGAAGACGGTTTCAAGAACAGCTCAAAGTATCTCCAGATGTCGGCGACGCAACTCGAGACCTATCGCGAGATTGCCATCGAGGCCCTGCAAAAAGCAATCGTCGAAGGAGACCGTCCGAACGTAGTGACTTGGCAGATCCCGATGCAAGAGGCGATGGATAAGGCCGCCGCTTTGAAACAAAAGCCCATCCATCGAAAAAATCCCGCTGATGCGAGAAAAATCTGGAACACCCACATCGTCAACAAGGACACCGGTGAGGGCTTTTCGTATCACTGGACGTACTACGTGGTACTTGATGATGAAACCCACTACGGGATTTGGAATCTCAAACCCGACAAAACCACTTTCGCCATCCCGCCGGTCTCCAGCGTCGTCGCGGTCCTCCCGCCTTCCCGACAATTCCACCTCGATCTCGGAAACTCGGTTCCGGATGAAGGCATCCTACGGGTCCGGATTCGCGTCGGTGCAAGCGAACGCCAACCAGCTCAGTCGGCGAACCTCAGATTGGTTTTCGGCTTTCAAAGCAACAATGAGGGAAAAATGTCAGTCAGGCTCAGTGACCGGGACGTTGAAGTGACCGCTTCCACTATGGATCCGGAGTTTGTCACCTTTGATGTTCCGCTCGATGGGCTGCCGCGAAACCCCTTCCGAAAAATGCACGAAGTCGGAGGCTCCCCCAATTGCACGGAGTATCTAGAAATCCACAACATTTCCACCTCCGGAAAAACAGGACAAGGTGAGCCGGTGAATCTGGAAATCGACTATATCGAAGTCGAAGCCG
>JAIPFP010000277.1 GCA_021736575.1 Pirellula sp.
ACAATCATCTCCTGGTCGTAAACAAGCAGGCCGGCTGGGTTGTCCAAGGTGCATCCGAAGGCCAGAATAGTTTAATCGGCTGGGCTGCCGACTACCTGCGCAAAAAATATTCGAAGCCGGGCAATGTGTTTGTCGGAGTCGTTAGCCGTTTGGATTCTCCCGTCACTGGTGTCTTGCCATTTGCTCGCACGAGTAAGGGGGCAAGTAGGCTTAGCGAGCAATTTCGAGACCGGACACCGAAGAAAACCTATTGGGCCATCGCAGAGCGAATGCCCAGGGAGTCGGCAGCTCGTTTGGAGCATCATCTCGTTCGAAACGAAGAGGAAACGATAACGAGAGTGGTCGCGAGCGCCACCCAGACTAGCAAACTCTCGATCCTAGAGTACCGTTACGTTGGCCAGAACCCATTGGGCTATGAGCTCGAGATAAATCTTATCTCCGGCCGCAAACATCAGATTCGAGCACAGTTGCAAGCCATTGGGTGTTCGATCGTAGGAGACAAAAAGTATGGAGCCCAGCAATCGTTTGATTCCGGGATCGCACTCCATTGTCGCCAGCTTGACTTGATTCATCCAACACTTAGGACAGACCTGCGGTTCATCGCCGAGTTGCCCAAGTATTGGAAGTGGAGCCAAACACCAAAAGTCGCGTCTGACAGGAGCGACAATCCGTAGGTGACTCTTGCCGAGCGTGACCTTGCGCTGTCGTCCCCAAGCGTTTCAGGCGTTGAGGAAGTTTGGAAATTGAGTTGAAGTGTACTTTTAACGAGCAAGCGAGTGTATACTCTTGGTGCGTTTTGAAACCCACCGGGAAAGAATGGTGATGTTCGTCTACGCCATTCTGTTCGATCGATTAAGTTGGCACTTCAACATGGAGAACTCTCATGGCCAAGAAAAAAGTCGCGATTCAGGGAACAGATTCTAAGCCTATGCCTCCCATTAAGCGGACGTGCGGAGCAATGCAGCAGCATTTTCAATTGCTGGAAACAAATCCCAGTTTTCGCAAGAACCAAGTGGACCTGGAACATGCCTGCCAACTACGTTTGAGATCCGCAGCCGTCGCTAGACTGGCACCTTACAAGATCACTTGCGTGGTGCATGTGGTATATAATACCGCCAGTTCGGCGGAGAAAATTTCCGAGGCACAAGTGAGAAGCCAAATTGCGGTTCTCAATCGTGACTTTCGAGCCACGAATCCGGACAAGAGCAACACTCCTGCGGTTTTCAGTGGCCTCGTTGCTGATCCGATGATCGAGTTTGCTCTCGCAACCACGGATCCTAAGGGCCAAGCAACGAATGGAATTACCTATACAGAGACGACCCAGACCGCATTCGGTGATCAGGGAAACCCAGTTAAATTTAAGGCCTCGGGAGGTGCCGCCGCGTGGAATCCCAAAAAGTACCTCAACATTTGGGTCTGCACGCTCTCTGACGGATTGCTGGGCTACGCTCAGTTTCCAGGCGGTCCGGTCAAGTCGGACGGCGTTGTGATTCTCAATACCGCCTTTGGCACCAATGGCAGTGCCACCGCGCCCTTTAACTTAGGACGCACTACAACCCATGAGGTTGGCCATTACTTTAACCTGCGGCACATTTGGGGTGATACGCCTGATTGTTCTGGAAGCGACTTGGTGGATGATACTCCTAACGCCGAGGACGCGAATTTCGGTAAACCGATCTATCCACTGGTTTCGTGCAGCAATGGTCCGAACGGAGACATGTTTATGAACTACATGGACTACGTCGACGACGATTCCATGTTTATGTTTACCCCCGGTCAAGTCGCCCGAATGCACGCGACATTGGATGGGCCGCGAAAAAGCCTACTCTAACGAAAGCTGGTAGGAACGTGAGCAAGAACGTATTCAACTTATCCGAGGTTGCGCAAGCATGGGTTCACTCACACGAGGAGGACACACCAACGACCACGGTTTATCGTCTCGCGGATTTCCCCTTTCCTCCTTCACGCGGGAGGAAGGGTTTTCAATTGGATCCAGGAGGAACCATGATCTCTCGGAAACCAGGGCCGACTGACCGAACGATGAAGTCAGAAGGTACGTGGAAGCTGTCCGAAAACCAATTGGAGCTGTCCCCACAAGGGGGCAGCCCCCAATGTCTAACCCTCGCATTGGTGGAGCCGGATAGACTGGTCGTTCAAAAAGCATCGACGCTTGCGAGTCAATGAGTGGGCGCGTGTGGCGATTCAGATTTTGTTGCCCAATCCACAGCCACATAAAACTGAGGATTGAGAAACTTGCGTCGACTGTTTTTCGTTAAACGTCGATTTCTTGTGCTTCCTCAGCCCGTTCCATGATGAACCGAAAGCGGGCTGAAGCGTCGCGTCCCATCAAGTCGTTCATGATGCGATCGGTTTGTAATTGATCGTCAATTTCCACTTTCAACAACCGACGGGTTGCGGGATTGAGCGTGGTTTCCCAAAGGTCCTTGGGCATCATTTCGCCGAGCCCTTTAAACCGAGTGATTTCGGGTTTCCCTCGTTTGCTGTGGGTTGCCAAAATCCTTTCCCGATCGTTCTCGTCTGCAGCCCAATAACGTTCTTTGCCAATATCGATCCGAAACAATGGAGGCACTGAAATAAACACTCGCCCATCATTGATGAGCGGCAACATATGGCGATAGAGAAACGTCAGCAATAAAGTCGTGATGTGATGTCCATCTGAGTCCGCATCTGCTAACAAGATGATTCTCTCATAACGTATTCGAGAAACATCGATGGATTTGCCGATTCCGCAGCCGAGCGCCGTCACCAAATCCTGAAGTTCTTTGTTCTCCATCACCTTCGAAAGAGCGACGGACTCGGTGTTCAGCACCTTACCTCGCAATGGCAATATCGCCTGGAAGTTTCGATCGCGGCCTTGCTTGGCGCTTCCACCTGCCGAATCACCTTCCACGATGAACAACTCCGATCGACCTCGCCCCGACGAGAGGCAATCGCTCAGCTTGCCGGGCAACATGGCTCTCGATGTACTGGTCTTGCGTGAAACGGATTCCGATGCGGCTCGGGATGCGGCCCTTGCACGAGCCGACGCGATGATGCGAGCCACGATCGACTCCGCAACGGTTCGATTGCTATTGAGCCATTGCTCCAGGGCCGCGCGAATCGCATTGTCGACCGTGGTTTGGACTTCTGGATTGTTCAAACGATCTTTCGTTTGGCCTTGGAATTGCGGCTCTGAAATAAAGACCGATAGAATTGCGACTAAGCCTTCTCGGATATCTTCGTGACCCACTTTGACGCCTCTCGGAATCAAATTGTGCGTCTCAAAGAAATTACGAACTGCCTTGCCGAGCCCGGCCCGAAGTCCATTCTCATGGGTTCCACCATTTGCGTTCGGGATTCCATTGCAATAGGATCGCACATGCTCGTCCGTCGATTCAGTCCACTGCAGCGCGATCTCAACGCGTTCGTCCCCTTCTTTGCGAACCGTAAATGGCGTTTCATGAATCGATTTAGCGTGCCGCTCGACGAGCACCATGCCGAGATAGTCGACGATGCCTTGTTCATGGAAGAAGTTGTCTTTTCGGCCTGTAGTCTCATCGTTGAAAAGGACCCTTACACCACGATGGATGTAGCTCGTAATCTCAAGTCTCTGCCGGATCAGCTCCGGGTCAAATTCGGTCTTGGGGAAGATCGTTGGGTCGGGCGTAAAGGTGATGGACGTTCCCGTACCGCGAGCCGATGATGCGGCTTTCTGAAGCTTGGTGGTCGGCTTTCCTTGCGAAAACTCCATCTTGTACTGAGCGCCATCGCGTCGAACGAGTGCGATGAGTTCTTTGGACAATGCATTCACAACCGAAGCGCCAACTCCATGCAAGCCACCCGAAGTTTTGTAATTCTTTCCTTCGAATTTTCCACCCGCATGCAGAACCGTCAAAACGATTTCCAAAGCGCTCTTCCCGGTTTTTGAATGTTTGTCCACAGGGATACCGCGCCCGTTGTCCGAGACGGTCACCGTTCTACCATTCTTGTGCAACGTAACCGCGATCTCGCTCGCATGACCATTCATGGCCTCGTCGACCGAGTTGTCGAGTATCTCCCAAACCAAGTGGTGCAAGCCCGACGCGTTTACACCACCGATGTACATGGATGGACGTTTGCGAACGGGCTCTAAGCCCTCCAAAGCGACGATGTCCGATGCGGTATACGATTGAGATGCGGTGCTCATGAATCAACTATTCTGCTTCAAATGTGGGTGGTGCCTTGGGCGACTCGGTGACGATAGATGATATCTTTCCATTCTTCTGAATTTCGAGTCCGCGACCTCCACGGGCAGTCACTCGGTACTTGGCTGTCGAGATTGTCTTTTGAGCCCCACGATTGGTTTCCACGACCAGCAAATCGCGATCCGCCGCTGACGCTTTGAAGCCCAACAGTCGATCCGTTTTCGCCAACTTGATCAACAAAACTCCTTTGCCGGCTCCTGACAAATAGTTGATCTCAACCGAAGGGCAGACCATGGCTCGGCAATCCGCTGAGATTGCGAGTATCGTTTCGGTACCATGGATAGCTTCGACCGAAACAACTTCGTGCTCCGGAGCAACCCTCGCATACTTTCGCCCGCTTCGCGTGGAGGGCTCGACAAATTGCTCGAGCCCGAATCGCATGGCATAGCCATTCGTGGTTGCAGCAAACGCGTGAACTTCTGGGCAAAGATCGGGCTTCTTTGGATTCTCTTGGATACTGCCAATGACGCGAGGGTCGAGGGACATGACGGATACAATCTTTTCGCCGTCCTTCATTTTGAACAACTTCTGTATCGGTTCCCCATGTCCTGTCGAGGCAGGAATGTCGATCAGCCGACTGGTATAGCAAACGCCAAAAGACGAAAAGAAGGCAAGTGTTGCTCGCGTCGAACCTGCCACCATCGCGAGAATGGAATCCCCCTCGCGTAAACGGCTCTTGCTCGGATCGGCTATTTGCTTCTGTCGCTTGACCCAACCATCGCGTGTCACCAGGACGTGGCAATCCTCATCGATGATAAAGTCCTTTTCGCTAAACTCGGGCTCTTCGGCAAGCGTTACAATCTCCGTTCGCCTTGCCCCTTCTTTGGTCTTGGCGTAGGTGCCGATGATCGCTTCGATTTCTTCTCTCACGATGCTCCATCGTCCAGAATTGTTGGTGTCGCCCGTGCTTTCCTTGAGCAAACGTTGGATTTCGCGTGCTCTCTTTTGCTTGGCTTTGAGTTCATCCTGGATCAGATTGATTTCCAAGCGGGCGAGGCGATAGAGTTTCAGTTCGAGGATGGCATCGGTTTGTTCTGCATCGAGGCCCCCCTTGGCTGCAGGGAACCGCAGCATGATTTTTTCAGCGGCATCTGCTTTGCCCTCGGATTTTCGGATGATGCGAATGATCTCATCCAACGCGTCAAAGATCAGCATGAAGCCTTCGAGAATATGAATGCGTTTCAGCAAGGCTTCAAGCTCATGCTCAAGACGCTTGGTTACCACTTCAAGCCGAAACTGAAGAAAGAACCACAAGATCTCTTTGAGTCCAAGACGATTCGGAGCTCCTACCTCCGGGTTCTCGGTCGGGACAAGGCACGTCATGTTGACTGCAAAATTAGTTTGCAATGGCGTGTGCTTGTAGAGATAAGCTAAGACTTTCGCTTCATCTGCATCTTTGCGCAACTGCAGGTCGATACGTATGTCCTCGGTTGAGACATCTCGCACATCTTCCAAAAGAGGCATCTTGCCGCTGATGATGATGTCGGCAATTCGCTCAACCAATACGGATTTGTTGACTCCGTATGGGATGGCGGTAATGTGAAGTATCTTGCCGGTCTTTGCATCGCCCCCAGAAACGGTGGTACCACGGATCTTGAGCGAGCCCTGGCCTGTCCGATAGATCTCTCGCAATTCTTCCTTGGAGTTGATGAGGATCCCGCCGGTCGGAAAATCGGGGCCATTGACTGCGTCGTTGGCGACCAGTTGATAGTCTTTGATCTCAGGGTCCGCGAGCAGCTTAAGTAGAGCTCGGCAAACTTCGCCCAAATTGTGTGGTGGGATGTTCGTGGCCATTCCGACTGCGATACCCGTTGCACCATTAACGAGTAAATTTGGAACGCGACTTGGAAGGACAACGGGCTCAAGACGGCTGCCGTCGTAGTTTGCCTTGAAGTGGACAGTGCTGCTGCTGAGGTCCGTCAATACTTCGCGAGAGATCGCAGACATACGGCATTCCGTGTATCGCATGGCCGCAGCATTGTCGCCATCGATCGAACCGAAGTTACCGCTGCCGTCGACCAAGGGCATTCGGAGCGAGAAGGATTGAGCCATGCGAACAAGCGCATCGTAGATAGCGGTGTCGCCGTGTGGGTGATAATTACCCATAACATCGCCCACGACCTTGGCACACTTACGATGCTTGCTCGTAAAGTCTAGCCCCTGCTGGTCCATCGTGTACAAAATTCGACGTTGGACCGGTTTCAAACCATCGCGAACGTCCGGCAACGCCCGACTTGTGATGACGGACAAGGAGTAGTTGAGGTAGCGGGCTTGAGCGGCATCACTCAGCGAAATGCCGGTGATGCTGTTGACGTCGTCGTCCAGCGGCAGTTCCTGTTGACTAGAACGTTTTCGCTTTGGCTTTTGATTCTCAGGAGCTTTTCCGCTATCCTCCTCGAAATCAGCGTCCTCATTTCCCTCAACTATCCGGCGCTTGGCCATCCTGAACCTTCTTTGCTAATTCTTGACGTAATCGACTAAGATGATTGGAAAAGTTTAACGTTTGCGATGGTTAGGTCTACAGCCGTTTGCCGTAGTGTACGTTAATCGTACCGAGTACGCCTACGCCTGACTGTTAAACCATTAAATCCACAAATCCTAGCTCGGCAGAGCCTTGCTCTGAAATTGGGAACTGGGAAACTGACAGAGCTCAGTTATTCTCGACAAGTGTGGAGCGTAACATGACAATCAGTCACCACTTGACTATCCAGACCCAGCGAACCCGCTCATTCCCCAGGAACTTTCGCTACGCTCGGCTTTCTCGTTGCAATAAGAATGTGAATCCAAGATGCAGTGTGCTTTCGACTGCTTTTGCTATCTAAGGATTGTGCGTCTGGACGAAGTATCCGCTGTGGCGATAGATCCATTGATCGTGTCGCATTGGAATTGAATTTGAGATTGACGATCAATTCGCTAAGGAGTGCGATATGCGAAAACTACGGAAAGTTTCGACAGCCGTATTAATGGGTTTAGGATTGGGATTTGTCGTGACGGGCGAGGATGCGTTCGCACAATGCCCGAACGGTTCATGCGGTGGAGCGATGGCTGGATCCTACGTACCCATGGGAAGTGGGTCGGGCGGCATGGGCCGGGGAGGCACGGGGGCGGGTGGCACGGACAGTTTCGCCAACACGTTGGGTAAAGGCACACAGCCTTTGTTCGACAACTATTTTACTCGTGGAAACGCAAACTCAGCCGAAGCTGCTTTGTACATGTCCCCCATTGGGGTTCCCGGGTGGGTTGGTCATACCTACAACACCTATCAACCTCTTTACCCACATCAATTCTTGTATCAGCATCACGATAGTTATCATTCGTATTATGATCAGGGGCAAGGATTGAATCGAACGCACGCCAAGTACTACGCACCACCGGTTCGTACTGCTGGCAAGAAATTCTATAAGATGATCGAGATCCCTCGGTAATCTGTTCATAAAGTTAATGTTGGCTGAGTCGGAGACCAGTCGAAGCAAACACAAGGACCTAAGTTGTACGACGGACCGTTCAGCTTGGGCCAATGGCTCACTGGTTTGTGGGAGGAAAAAAGTCCATGACTCGAAGTTCATTACTCGTTGCAACCTTTTTGGTTGCAACCGTTTCATTTAGTTCCTTGGCCGAAGCCCAACACGGGCACGGCGGTAGGTTGCTCGGATCCGGGTACGCTGTCGGCAACACGAACACAGAAGGGATCGGCAATCGACTTGGTTGGCTCTCCATGGCGTCGAAGGGCGATTATTGGGCTCAAAATCAATCGATGCAAAAACCTTGGCATGGAGAATATTACTATCTTCGCACTGGCCAACCGACCGCATTGATTGTTCCGCCGACAGTGGTGATGCAACAGAATTATTCTTGGGGTGTCTCACAGA
>JAIPFP010000278.1 GCA_021736575.1 Pirellula sp.
CGAACACCCAAACAGCCCGTACACAGTCAAGCTTCAATGAGGCCATGACCTTTCGATCATGGAAATCGCGACAGGGTGCGTTATTGCAAGTGCACTTATTGCAAGCTTCAATGAGGCCATGACCTTTCGATCATGGAAATACAATCCCGGTTCCGTTTTCATTTCAGTATCCTTCCGGCTTCAATGAGGCCATGACCTTTCGATCATGGAAATGCTGCTTGCTTAAACACTTGTCCCATAAGGGTCAAAATCGGTTTTTGCGAGCACCTATGCGTTTTCACTTGATTTCATCCCGAATAAAACGAAACGGCACAACAAATTCTACGATAAGTCCTGCAAATTTCAAGCTCGCGAGCGGTCACCGTTGTTTTGTTACCACGTCACCGCTCGCTCACAAAATTGTACCACGTATTCATCGCGTCACAAATGTCGGATAGTCCCAAATCTCGCCCGTTAAGCACCGAGCCATCAGCCTTGTTTGAATCTCCAACATCCGACGATAACTGACTCGATAGTCAAATAATGGATGGGTCACCAGTTGATCCATCCGCTGCTCGTATGCCCGGAAAAAGGCTTTTCGACCCTCTGCCGTCAATGCGACCGCATCTCCCGCCGAAACAAAATGCTTCGGTTCAATCATGCGATTGTTAATCGCAGTGATCACGGTACTGTCAACCACCAACGACCGAAATGGTTCCATCAAGTCCAAGGCTAAGGCGGGGCGGCCATGGCGCGGTTGATGGTAGAATCCCAAATAAGGATCCAATCCAACACTCGCACATGTGATCGTCATGTCCTTTGCCAACAAACTATAGCCCAACGACAGGAGTGCATTCACGGGGTCACGCGGCGGACGACGATTCCGCCCATCGAAATCGAATCGCAGCCAATTACCACCCGGATCGTTGCTTGACTCTTGCGATTGTTTACTGTGTCCGACTGTATCGCGATTCGTTTTGATCATTCCATCGAAATGTTCAAAATAAACTCTCGCGGCTAATCCCTCGATTCCTAACAGCGACGTTAACGACTCGGCTCGTTCCGATTCCCATTTCAAATTCTTGATGAATCGCAGTGCGTCCGAGGGTGGCTCTATGTGATTTCGCATGAGCAATGTTCGTTGATTTTGAATTTTGGCAGACACCAGTTTGCGCGCAAATCGCAAGCAAAACTCGGGACGGTCGGCACACCGAAATTGCTCCCGCCGCCACATGATGTTCTTGAGCCCGACACCTTGCGTCATCCCGTGAAACCATCCGCCATAGCTAAAGTAAACAACCGGAATTTCTGCTTGCAACAGGGACTGAATGGCTTGTGTCGAAACCTGGATGTTCCCCATGATGTTGACTTGTGAGACATCATTCATGCGGAATTCTTGGACTATCTTGCCTTTGTCTCTGGCCTGTAACACATCCCCGGATTTCCCAAGCGAAAGGCCTTGCGTGTTCAAGTACAACGGCTTTCGCTCATCCCGGGCTGTGATCATCTGTCGGATATGTGTGGCAACCGGCGTCGGCTCCACCAAAGATTGCATTCGAGCCGGGCCGATATCAAAGAGGAATGGTTGTCGCAGGGACGGACTGCTCGGTGAGTGTCGGCAGTAGCTGGTTTCATCTGGTAAACAAATTCCAACCAACGAACAACGCGGACATTTGGGACTGTCGACAAGTGGCGATGGAGCAACAGGCGAGCTTTGCAGCGCCCGGGCTCCCGCAATGGCTGACAATGTCAATTGAATCAGCTCGTCATCCATCGCAATTCGCACTCGTTGACGCGTTTCCCAAAAGAACAAGATACCCTCATCGCACGCAAAGCCGTTTTCACGCAACACCAACGCTTGAACACAAAGCTGAATTCGCTCGGGATCCCAAGCCCCTAACGTCCCATCGTCTAACTTTTTTGGGGAACCGCGTTTGTAGTCAACGGGGGTCGCGGTTAAACCATCGGTCTCCACGAGGTCCAGTTTCGCAAGAATTCTATGTTGGTCACTTGAGAGCGTGACGCTTCGGGCGTGAATTATTTCCCGCTCCTCCGTTTCGGGATCGTTCGCCACGGTTTCGTCAGCGATCGGCTTGCGTTTGCTGGCGGGCAAAGGTGTTGTCTTTGCGTCGACGCGAGTATGTCGTGCGGCCCCCTCGATCGTATCCGCATTGTGAGCGAAAAGTCCATCGACATGTTCCAGGTAGAACAATCGAGGGCAGTATGCGAATTCGTTCAGCATACGTGCTGGCAAGTAATCTTCGTTTTCAAACTCGGGAGCAGTATTCGGAGAAATCATGGAGAAACTCGTTCTAAACAATCATGCAAGCGGCATCAAAGGGTTGGTAAGCTTGACCGAGGGCGGCGATTACGCGTTCGCCTCTTCCCTCCGAAGGGCCTAAGTCGATGAAAAGGACTTGGTCCTGTGCGTTGTTGATGATTTCGGATAGGCGTTGGCGGCACTGAATCAGGTCTCTTGGTGTGAGTTGGCATTCAAAGACGCTGTACTGAAGATGATCACCGAAGGCCTTCATGGTCTTGAACACTTTTCGGAGACGTTTGTCATCTGCGATGTCGTAGCAAACGATGTAGGTTGAACGCATAGTGAATACCCTTTGGCCGATATGGAGGCTACGAGAACCGCCTCTAACGCTAGTCGGTAATACAAGCGGGTTCAAGCGATAACGCAAGAAAAAGAAACCAACCAGATTGTCAAAGAGCAACTTCGTTGGACGACGCTCCGCGTCGTCCTCATCCAATCATCAATTCATGATCTTTCCGTTTACAGTTGTTGTCTCCATACGACGCGGAGCGTCGTACAACGAAGGGCAACTATTTCTTCCAATACAAATAATCCGTGGGTGGCAATCTTGCTTTGATACCATTTTCTGCGATGTACTTTCGGAGATACAGGAATTGCTCAGGGCTCCGCACTAAATGGTCAAAGGGCTCACTCTGCCAAAACTCTCCCTTTTGCTGCAAACGTTGATTGATTCGAAATGCCGTATAGTGGAGCCAGCTTTCGGACTGTCCGCGACAAGTGGTCGGCAAATGGAACGCTGCCAAAAGATGGACATGGTTGGGCATGACAATACAGCAATCCAATTCGTATCGATCGGCATCGAAATGGCGTAGTGAATTAAGGACGATTTCGGCAAGGTCACGCTTCCGCAGATGGCATGCGCCGTGGCAGTCGTCTAAATGGTCATTCCACTTGTGGAATCGGTGTCGTCGATAGGGGCTTTGCAATTCGGCGGGCAAGGATTCTACGTTTGGAATAGGAGCATTGGGTTTTGTCTCGATTCCATGTTGCCTAAGCCATTCCCGCAGTTCGTCGTACCAGCGCAGGAGAACTTCGTGTGGAATCGAATCTGCGGTTCGGAAGGTAACGAAAGTAACGACACCTGGCTGGAACCAATGTGGCATTAGACGTTCCGAAACGTCAACTTCGGCTTCAGGGTCGAATAGATCAAACGGTAGTTCGGGCATCATTCGTTGTACGACGCTCCGCGTCGTATCTCATATGGAACGAGGAGGTGGATCCGAGAGCAAAAACGCTGCTATTGAGGGCAATGTAGCTCATGGAAGTTTGAAGGATATCCATGCTGACTGGACACTTGGAAAAGTTAGCGATTGTCATTTTTGGAGGTCAAATAAATTTGGCTGGTGCGAGTTTGGTAGTGTTACTGCACGGACGAGTGGTGGATACGACGCGGAGCGTCGTACAACGAACGTGCCTTTTTCGTTGCACGACGCTCCGCCGTCGTGATTCTATCTGTGCGACGACGCGGAGCGTCGTGCAACGAAGGTGTACCTGGATGACTTTCCGTCAATGGAAGTTCAGCGGCGGTAGTTGCGATCTCGGGTGCTTCCTTTGCGACCCAATGCGTTGAGTATGCAATTTCAAGTTTGGCATCTCCACTTTTGGAGAATCGCAAGAGTGTTTTGGGACCTTTGCCCCATCGATTGTGAACGGTGTGAGATGGTTTCAGACCGCGTTCATGGCAATGGAGCTGAATGATCTTTACGATGCGGTTAAGCATTCCGAGTCCACCGTTGGTAACACGTTCAAGATAGGGGATTCGGCCAAACCGCCAATCCTCGTAGAGTTTCTTATCGAGCCGATCCGTTTCGATCAAAATTTCGATGGGGGAGATGAACAATTTTCGTTCAAGAATGGCAGTGACCGCACGAACGACCGAAGGATAAAGTTTATCGCTTTTGTAGTTTGACTTCGTGAGTTGTTTCATGATCGTGATTGGCGTAACCGCCCCACTCTTTGTACATAGTCGACTTCATTAAAGAGCGTTACATTGTCGCCCAAACGTGCTAGGTTCTCTTCCACTACCTTATCTGAGCAAGTTTTTCGGTTACGGAAAACCTGTTGTTTTGAAAAGTATCCTCAGACCGC
The DNA here is from genome assembly GCA_021736575.1 of Pirellula sp. GTDB lineage: Bacteria > Planctomycetota > Planctomycetia > Pirellulales > Pirellulaceae > JBKCUI01. The sequence continues at coordinate 4,391 of JAIPFP010000278.1, forward strand.
ATTAAAAATTCCCAAGCCAAAATGCGCCCCGTAGCCGAGTATGATTGGCCCTTGAATTTCACGGTCGAACGTAAGTCTAAATCCATAGCCATGCGTTGTCGAACGACGCCCTCCCCCCTTTTGACGCTCGCGGCGGAAATCGAGCCAAGACACTTCTTTGCCGCCAAGGTTCGTGTGTGAAATTCTTTCAATGGAGATGGATTCAGCAAGTTGGGCCAACCAAGGTCGCCGTTCTAGTTCTTTGCGAATCAAACATTCAAGTTCACGTTGGATCGCTTCTTCATGAAGAATAGGATCGCGTTTTTCTCGATCACGAATGCGCAAATGATCCGTTGGTACAAACGGAGTGCGTGATACCCAGGTGCGGCTCGACCCCAACATGGGTGACAATCCTTTACGTTCATCCAACCCACCGAAATCTTCCGGCATTCCGATACCGAGCGGAACGACTTGTAGGTCATGTCCATCCGACCCGTGCATGTGAGTGAATCGGCTGAGCGCGGCTTCGTCTCTCGAGTCAATCCCGGCAGGCACGTAGACGGACAAGTGAGTGATACGACCGTTGCTGTTTATACCCAACGATTCCGCCAAAAAGTGCGAGTGAGCATGTGTTCGCGCTCCAATGCCTTGGGGAGTTCCATCAACCGTCTTGCCCGAAAACGTTTCCGAGCAGTTTCCACCGTTCTGTTTCTTCGAGCACCCCATCACATACATCCGAGACCGTTCACCAATCGCAAGAGCCTCCGTCAACCTAGGCCTTACTGCCCCCGCAATTGCAAAACGAGCGATCGTTGGCAGTTGTTTACGTTGGATTCGTCTTGTTGCATGATTTGGACGAGGTAGTTCGATATCGCAAACATAGTCAACCCACTCGCTCGCTGGTGGGCGATTCCAACCTGCTTTGCGAAGTTGATCGGTTTCAACCTGAAGTGCATCAAACATCGTTTCAGGCAGCGACTGTTCGATAGCTGCGATTTCTTTCGGCGAGAGTTTTAGTTTGTCTGTCGGCTTGTTCTGCTTCTCTGCTTTGCGGCGGTTTTCGTCAAGCTTTTGCTGCTTCAACTTTTTAACCATCTGGAATCGCCCGGCGACGTAGGACTCTTCGTTCGAAGGTGCTAGTAACCGAACGAGTTCTTGCGATTCACCCACTCCATTCTCATCAAGCTTAACTGCATTGAACGAATCGGGGACAGTTTCTGTAACCGACGCCTCAACCCAAGATTCTGCCCTGCCGAAGTAATTCATCGCTGCCGCCAATTGTTCAAACAGCTCTCTTTCATCGGGCGACAACTCGACCTGCGGCCAACAGACAATAATTGGGTCTAATTTACTAATCGAAAAAAAAGTGTCGAAGATCTTAGTTTTGTTGTCATTCGCGGCAGGCATGAAATGGCGTGTATGACCCGACGAATAAACTGGCAAGCGATACGCGGGTAACGCAGATAATTTCTGCATCAAACGGCGGACTTGATCCTCAGACACATCGGGAAATTTGTGACGCCAAACGGCTATCAAAGCGCGCAAAATTCGCCAAGGTGCTGGCGGCCACTCCACCGCGCCTTCATTGACTTGGCGACCCCAAGGAGTGGCGTGATATTTTCCGATTAAAAACCGCATTTCAATAGCAATCATGGCATTTACTTCTTGCTGTAGGTCATTTTGGTAATCGCCGGGTTAGCAAACAAGTTTGCATCGGCAACCTTCTTGATCAAACCCGGCAAGGCTTTTTCTATTTCGCCAAGTTCAGGAATATCGAAACCTTCAGGGCGTTTGACTACAATTCCCGCCGTGGCTTCAAGATCGCAAGCGGTGCGTAGTCGCAATCCCTCATGTAGGAATTTGCGAATTTTGTAAAGCGAAATTGCAATAAGCATGTTTTCTGCATCGTCTCCTAGACCGTAGCCACGAAGCTGCGCCAAATCGAGATTGAAGTACGCAACGATATTGCGGGCCGTATACTCATCACGATGATAAGGGACGTTGCCATATCCCTCCGCTGCTTTACCATAAGGCGTGTTCTCCCCTGTTCCGGGTTGAACACGATCAAATTTAACACCACCTGCAGAAGCCACATCCACTCCGTTTGCTTCAACGAATCCGGAAATCACGCGTGGTAGACGGACGACACCACCAATCTTTTCTAAAAATGTTCCATGTAGCAAACTGCACGAATCGTATTTCAGCAACGCCTTGGCCAACTTTCGTCGATCGAACGGTTTGTTGGCTTCAAATCCGACCGCCTTTTTGAACTCGTCAAACTCTTTTGACTTGGAAGAAGCGATGTAGGGCGAATTCACTCGATGAGCTTCGCGAATCGAATCGGTAACGGTTCCATCAGGCAATGTTGTTTCAATATAGGGAAGCCCTTTCAGCGGAGCGGCAAGACAATCGTTGCTTTCGTCCCAACAAACGGATTCCAACCGATTGGCCATGGATTGAGCCGATTCCACTAGCAAACTATCAACCTGCTGGCCTTGATCGTCAAAGCCCTTAAACGTTGCCGCACCAAGATCTGGAAAGCCAGTGGGTTGAAAGCGAGAGCCTTGCAGCGGTTTGAGCGGGATTTCAATCAGTAATCGTGGTGATGATTTCAAGCTGTCAAATTTCATGGACGTAAAACTCCGAATAGGTTTTTAAGAAACGAGGAAATGGAATGTTTAAATTCGTCAAAGGATTCGTTATAGGTTTGCGACAATTTCAGTCGGCTCATTTTCCGTGACTGAGTCCGACATTCGCAGCACACGTTTCGCCAACTTTTCAGCATCGGAGGTTGAAATTGGAATCAACAACGCGGCAGCAATACGGCGAGTTCGCTCCAAATTCATTGGTGTGGCCTCCACGGCTGGTACAAAGCCGGACGCTGTAAGTCGTCGAGCGGCCAAACGTGTTGCCTCGGCTCCATCACCCAAAATCGCGCGTCTGGCGATCTGCGGATTCATAACAATGCCCTTCTCGTTCAGTAGATGTGGCAGAAAACAGAGCTTAAGCAGGCCGTAGCCACCGGTCGGCAGTGGCTCCTGCTTGCGCGGAACACGCAAATTTTTCATCACTTTGGCAAAGCCCTCTTTTGACTGCGGAAAATCAACAAGACACAACGCTTTGAGCAGAGCTTCAATTAGAGCGTCATCGACCTCTCCGCTAATGAAGCGAACAACATCCGCGAGAGAGGCGACCAAACGCCCTCGCAGAGGTGCTAATAGCTCGGAAGAATTTTGATCGCTACACGACGTCATTACATCGATCAACCGACGGTTGAGTACGGCGCACAGATTACTGGTCAGTGAACTGCTTCCCCAAACAATTGCGGGATCGCTCGCATCCTTGGCCCACTTGGGATATTTGGATTTCCAAGATTTGCGATCGACCGGTTCGAGGTGGCGACGGAACGGCCCAACCGAATCATGCATAATACTGGCTATTGCAGCAGCCACGCGAAACTCGCAACTGCCGTCGTGGCCTTTCAGCAACCAATCGGAATGGAGCAACGGTAGCGGGTTGATTCCGCTCCCCATACTACCCTCGCGTAGGTCTTTTGAAATAGCGACACTCGCCTCGGCTTCGCCCAATGCGATTAACGTCGCTTGAATATCAGCAGCGTTACCGCGCTGGCACAAGTTGAGGATACAGGATTCCAGTTGACGGAGT
>JAIPFP010000279.1 GCA_021736575.1 Pirellula sp.
TCCAAATCTGCTTCGATCGCAGAATACTTTTCAATAATCCATTTAACGACTCGTGCATCCGGCATGCCGCTATCATGCTATAATCCCGCAACCAGAATCAACCCCAATCCGGACATTAATTGTTTAGCGACGCCTAAGAATCGAAAGAACCTTCTGGGAAAAGGCGACAATCCTCCATCAATTCCATTTCCAGAGTGATCCAGGTCGAGTTGCCCCTGGCTTTTCTCGCCACTACTACGACGTTTATCAACTCGTCGAACGTGGCTACTCGGAATCAGCACTCAAGGATGTTTCATTGCTGTCTGAAGTTGCTGATCACAAAAACATATTCTACCGACAACAGTGGGCACGGTACGATCTTGCTAGGACTCCACAAACACTTGAGCTGCTACCACATTCGGATATCGAGTCAACGATTGCGGACGATTACCTAGCAATGCAGGAAATGATTTTCAGCTCTTCGCCTATTTTCGAGGAGATCCTTTCAACGTTACGAGATTTGAAGAACCGTATCAACGTATTGCAACCTTAACCTTGTAGCGAACCAGCCTAGGCAGATGCTGAGCGCATCCAATCGTTCGCTAACTGCAACTTTTTCTCTAAATCGCTTCGTCATTTCGCCCTCTTTGCGTGAAACCCTATAGATAGAGACCTGTTGCTTTCGGTCTCGCTCGATACCCGGTTGTTAATCAAATCGACGACTAGTGCGTAGAAACCGGTGATATCGAGCTTCACATTGCCTCTGTTGGGAGATTGCTATGCCGAAGGTCCGCGCTGTGGATGAGATGAATGAAACTGAACTGCGAGCCGAGCTGGTTTCGCTCTTGGCGGATGGCGTCTTACGCTACATGCGAAGCGAACAGTTCGCGATTGATCACGCGGATCGCGAATTCGATCAAGATTTCGAGACAGCCTGCCTTGAGCCTCCTGCCAAACCAGTGCTCTCTGTGACCGGTCGAGTTAACGATCGATAGGTCTTTTTCAAAAAGGAGTGCTTTTTAATGGCAATCAACGTCGCCCAAGAGGTCGCGACGCACCGGCACATGTCCATGTCAGCGGAAAATTTCATGGGGACACACCACTTCGACATTTTCCGGGACGCATTTTGCCATTACGGTGGCAGAAACAAACATTGGATTTCGACGGAAAATTCCCGTAAAAATCGATTGGTTCAAAAGTGCTGTGTCCCCATTAAAGGACACGGAACTACAAATGCAAATTCTTCGTTTGGCCGGTGCGAATCCGTTAAACTAGGCTCATGTCTTGGTAGCCTTGTCATTATTTTTACTTCATTAGAACTTCTTAACAGTTTGGGATGCAAATTATGTCAACCTTGCCCGGATTGTTTTGGGGTGTTTTAGGTGCATTTGCCTTGTTGTCGGTCTGGACTAAAAACTCATCTGGGCAGGAGGCATCGACAGAACCTACGAACCTTGCGGCTTCGAAGCCTGGCGAGGTGGTTACGAATAGCATGGGCATGAAGCTGGCGCTCATTCCGTCGGGTAGTTTTACGATGGGAAGTCCGGTAAATGAGCCAGGGCGTTCGAAATACGAAAACCAGGTGGAGGTAACGATCAGCAAGTCGTTCTATCTTGGAGTGACAGAGGTGACGCAGGGTCAATGGACCAGCGTGATGGGTACGACGCCATGGAAGGGTAAGGGCTTCGCAAAAGAGGGCTCCGACTACCCAGCGACCAATGTAAGTTGGGATGACTCGATAGCATTCTGCAAGAAGTTGAGTGAGAAAGAGGGTAAGACGTATCGCTTACCGACGGAAGCAGAATGGGAGTATGCGTGTCGTGCGGGTAGTACAAGTGCATATAGTTTCGGTAACGATGCGATTCAATTGAGTGAATTCGATTGGTAGGGCGGTTTCGGTGATGGAAATGCAAAAACGGAAAAGTACGCACACTCGGTAGGACAAAAGTTAGCGAATCGTTTTGGGTTGTACGACATGCACGGGAATGTAGCGGAGTGGTGTTCAGATTGGAATGGATTGTATTTCGAAGGAGGTCGCGATCCGCAAGGTGCTAAATCGGGCGAGATCCGCGTCCTCCGTGGAGGCTCTTGGATCAGCGCCGCTGTTGCTTGCCGGTCGGCTTTCTGCGGCGGGGGCGCGCCGGACGACCGGGGCGGCAACATAGGCTTTCGCATCGCCCTCCAGACCCCATCGGAAGACCCGTCTTCTGAGGAGATAAAAGCACAGCAACGATAGCGCCCGCCAACGGCTCACGCCAGGTCAACACAACGCATTTTGCCAATTTTACCAAGGACTTTTGTCGCACGTGTCGCCAAACCGTCAAGTATAATGCTCGGTCCCCATTGGTTCGCCACCTTCGTCGACGGGCTACCGCTACCTCACATGAAAATTATTGATCTCAGCTTACCATTGGAAGACTCACCAAGCGAACCGCTACGGGTGACAGTCGAACATCAGTCGCATTCTGACACAGCGGCGGTGATGGCGGGTTACTTTGGGGCGACGGTGGACGACCTTCCGGAAAAACTGGGCTGGGCCAATGAATGGATCACAGCGTGTTCACACAATGGAACGCATGTGGATGCTCCTTACCACTACTTTCCGACATGCGAGGGTAAGCCAGCACGGACGATCGACGAATTGCCTTTGGAATGGTTTTTTTCCGATGGTGTGGTCCTTGATTTTTCCAGTAAGCAAAACGGCGCATTGATTGAGCCACAGGATATCGAGCAAGAGCTCGTGCGAATCAACTATCGATTGAAGCCATTTGATATTGTGATGATCCGTACCGATGCGGATCGTTTTTGGGGATCTGTCGAATATTTTCACGCGGGGGCGGGTGTCAGTGCTGCGGCAACACGCTGGTTGATCGATGCCGGGATCAGGGTGATGGGTATTGATGCATGGGGCTGGGATCAACCGTTCTGGGCGATGAAGGAACGCTTTCTGGCCACTAAAGACCCCTCTGTCATCTGGGAGGCGCATCGAGTTGGCCGCGATTTCGAGTATTGCCAGATCGAAAAGCTGACAAAACTGTCGATGCTCCCTCGCCCGTTTGGATTCAAGGTCAGCTGTTTCCCTGTCAAGTTGAAGGGTGGCAGTGCGGGGTGGAGTCGCGTAGTGGCTCTCTTCGATACTTAACTGTGCGTGAGCCGAGAATTACATCGCTCTGTTCGAACATGCTGTATTGCCTCGGCCACTGAAACGGCAGGACGATTGCAACACTTAGCTCTGATCGCAATGAAGTTCAGTGGGTGCATGATGGGGACACGACATTTTGGGGTGCGTTGAAAACCACCCCCCAAAAATAAGTGGTGTCCCCAAAGGTCTAACGCGGCGAATCCCCGACTCGCCAGCGATTCCGTCAGCAACGTAATCAACCCTATTGTAGAACGATTGTCCCAATCGTTTATCTATTGTAAAACGATTGTCCCAATCGTTTATCTGAAGTGAAGTTTGTATCTGCTTCAGAAACAGTTGAGGACAACTGTTCTACACTGAACACATCGTTATGGTGCCCAACCACCCAATTTGAATTGATTCGCGTCGGTCATCTCGTAGAGCAAAACAACATAGCAAACTGCGATCAACACTAAGAAGCAAGCAAATAACGTTCGTGAGCAATTCATATTCTGTAACCCACCACAGTGTTTTGTGTACATCCGCTTAAACAAACTTGGATCTACCGAAAAACCCAATTACTAGACGCACGCCAAAAAGCAAATTTTCTATTCGTTGCTCTAGCAAAGCATGTACCAAATTGGTGATCCGTTGAAAACAGTTGCCACCAAATGCATTTTCGCAGTCCAGAATAACATGTCCCCACACAAGATCGCACAGTTGTGACAGAATGGCTCAGCGGTTCGGAGGAAAGGATCCGCTTTCACGCGGTTTACGCCAGAATGCCTTGCACCACTTTTCCATGCACATCTGTCAATCGATAGTCGCGACCGCTGTAGCGATATGTTAATTGCTCGTGGTCCAAGCCCATCAGATGCAAGATGGTCGCGTGCAAGTCGTGCACATGGACGCGGTCCTCGACAGCTGTCAGTCCGAACTCATCGGTCGATCCATAACTGAATCCGCCTTTCACGCCACCACCTGCCATCCATGTCGTGAATCCGTAGTGATCGTGATCTCGCCCCTTTTGACCTTCGGAGGTCGGTGCCCGGCCAAACTCGCCGCCCCAAATCACCAACGTCTCGTCCAACAAGCCCCTTCGCTTCAGGTCCTTTATTAAGGCCGCAATTCCTTGATCGCAGGCAACCGCTAACGCGCGATGTCCGTCAACAATATTTCCGTGGCCAGTGTCCCAAGCAATATCATAGCCGTCGATCGAATGCGAGAGCTGAACGGTGCGAACTCCTCGCTCGATGAGTCGTCGAGCAAGCAAACAGCCTTTGGCATATTCGCTCTCACCATACATCTCCAAGGTCTCTTTGGACTCTTGAGTCGTATCGAACGCGTCCGGTACCGCGAACTGCATTCGAAACGCCATCTCCATCGCTTGAATACTGGCTTCGAGTTGCAGGTCCTGCTGATGGCGTTGCAGATCTAGCTGGTTAAGCTTCGACAACAAATCCGCCTGCTGCCGTTGCTCTACTTTGGGCAACCAGCCATTCTTGAGATCATCCAGAATGCGATCCACTTTCATCTCGTGAATGTTCACGTACGTCCCAGTGAAAGCGCCGGGCAGAAATGCATTACTCCAATTGGCAAGTTTATTGCGAGGCTGTGCACGTGGACTCATCGCAACGAATCCAGGCAAATCTTGATTCTCAGTTCCCAATCCATAAACCAACCACGATCCCATGCTGGGCCGACTCGGTTGCAAATGCCCAGCGTTCATCATCATCATCGCGCCAGCATGCTCGGGTGTATCGGTATGCATCGAATGGATGAAGCAGATATCGTCTACCATTTCAGCAACATGAGGAAAAATCTCGCTTATGTATTTGCCGCATTGCCCATACTGCTTGAACGTGTACGGCGACGGCATGAGGCCCATCTGTGTATTTCGGAGCGACTTGCGGTCAACGCTCTCAGGTCGCTCTCCAGCATGCTTGGCAATCTCTGGCTTATAGTCAAACGTATCTACCTGAGATGGACCACCCGGCATAAAAAGCTGAATGACATGCTTTGCCCTGGGAGCAAAGTGCGGAATCTTCGGGGCCAAGGGGGATGACGAAACGCTCGTTCCAGTCGCGGCAGCCGTCAGCGGCTTGGACTGCCATAGGGAGCCTGCCAAGGCTATATTTCCGAAGCCCGCGCCGATCCGACGAATCGCGTCGCGTCGACTTTGAGGTGGCATAGGATTGCGGTGAAACATACGGTCTACCTGACATACATAAATTCGTTGGAACTCAACAACACCTGAGCATACCGAGCCCATCCCGAAAGCGCACGACCATCATGGATCCCGCGGACAAACTCTAAACCGAGAGTCAATTCATTCGAATCAGGACCTCGCGAATACAACCGATGATATACTGTCTCAATCTTCTCCACATCCGATTTGCAAACTTGATCCAGTTGGTTCGCGAGTGCTTCCGCTCGGTCAATCATGAATTGACTGTTCATAAGAAACAAGAACTGTTGTGGTACGATACTGGCAGGACGCTGTTCCACCGTTGCACGCATCAGTGGAAAATCAAAGCGACGCAAGAACGAATCGGACTCAAAAGCATCGCCATTGCGGCTTACTTTTGCATACAACGTTCTTCTCTTGCCGCCTCCGAGATTCGGCTGCGAAGGCCCCCCTAAAGCCAGATCAAGCTCTCCCGTCACCGCCAACAACGAATCTCGCCATGCTTCCACATCCATCCTTCGTGGACTCATTCGCCATAGCCAGCGGTTGTCGCCATCGAGGTTGTAAGACTGCTCGTCAAACGCACTGCTAAGTTGATACGTTTGGGAAGTCATGATTTTACGGTGCAGCGCTTTCAACGACCAACCGCTATCCAAGAACTCACTTGCTAGCCAATCAAGCAAGTCTGGGTGCGTCGGGCTTTCCCCCAGCACTCCAAAGTTGCTCGGTGTGCGAACCAATCCAGCGCCAAAGTGATGCATCCAAATGCGGTTGACAAACACGCGTGCGGTCAATGGATTCAATGGATCCACGATCGCTCTCGCAAGCTCCTCCCGACCGCTGCCTTGCGTGAAATGAGTTGGCTCCCTGCCGGACAAGATACGGAGAAACCGGCGTGGTGCGACTTCACCCGTCTTGCGAAGATTACCTCGCAAGGCCACCTTCATGTCGTCGCTGCCAGTGTCGTGAAGGGTATGCGCGATTTCGAGTTGAGGAGGCGAATTTCTCTTGAACTCTTCCAACCGGGTCGTCCAATCGGATAAAAGAGCCTGCTCGTCTGCAGTTGCTTGGCGATTCTCGCTTTTTAGCTTCTTCGTAAGCGGTGTGATCTTACCCGCAAGCTCATCCACATTCTTCTTGTGATCCTTGAAGCGTTGGACGACATCGTCGGATGCCAACGGCAGATCTCGCGCGGAAGTGTTCTGAAACACGCCTGCGAGCGAGTAATAGTCTTGCTGTGGAATTGGATCAAATTTATGGTCGTGGCATCTGGCGCACGAACCCGTTATCCCTAATAATCCACGCGTTAGAGTGTCGATTCGATCATCAAGCGTCTCGCCTTGGGATTGCGCGATACTATCTGGATCACCACCGTCCGATCGATAGGTAGGACCGAGCGCAAAGAAGCCTGTCGCGATTGCATCCGATGGCTCGCCCCTTAAGTCGCCCGCAATCTGCAATCGAATAAATTCATCGATTGGAAGATCCCGGTTGAAGGCGTCTACAACCCAATCCCGATATCGCCAAGCGTCGCTGAACTCCGTGTTGTCCAGGAACCCACCATGACCATCACTGTACCTCGCCACATCCAACCAATGCCTCCCCCATCGTTGACCGTACAAGGGCGATTCAAGAAGTTCATCGACGAGCGATTCCACGGCAAGCTGGGAATTCGTTTCAGCCGCAGAGGTGAACTTGTTTATCTGCGGCCAGGTGGGCAGGATGCCGATCAAATCGATATAAATTCGACGTGCCAAAAGAGCGGGAGTGGCAACAGGGACACAAGGAAGATTGGCCTTGGCTCGTCCCGACGCAACGAAAAGATCAATCGGATGGAGCACCGAATCGCCTTGTTTGGCAACCGCATGGAGAGCGGGCACATCGGGACGCTGAATTCTCTTCCACGCCCAATGGCTTCTCTGCGCGGAATCCCAATCGAATTTCGTCCAATCTTTGCCGTTTGCGTTTACGCGATCACCAGCAGACGAAGTCGTTTGTGGCCATGGCACTCCCATCTCCACCCATTTTGTCAACGCTTCGATACTTCGCCGGTCCAACTTGCGATCCGGTGGCATCTCGCTCGCCTCGTACTTTACAGACGCAATCAGCAGACTCTCGGAAGGCTTGCCTAATACGACTGCCGCTCCTGAATCTCCACCTTTCAACATCCCCGCACGACTGTCTAAACTCAATCCCGCCTTCAATTCCGGGGCGTCAGTACTGTGGCAATCAAAACAGAACTGAACCAAAACAGGGCGTATCTCCGACTCAAAAAAATCGATCTGCTCTTGTGGGAACCGAGGCTCGCCCGTCAGCACGTCCGTCTGCGTACCTGAGTCGTCCGCAACCAAAACAAGGCAGTTCGCTGAAAGGCCGATCAAGAGGAAGAAAACGCGGATCATGTCGACTCGTTCGATCTGATAAATGGATTCTATGCGGAAAACCAGTTCGAATCTGAGAGCGTTTGAGGTTTGGGAGGAAACACATCCCACCACACGGCTGATTGACGCAACATTAGCCCTAGTGTATTCCTATCCCGCGTGGCGTTCAAGTCTATCCTACAGACGTCCAATCAGACCTCTAAATCCAAAATTGCTCACCTGAGATCACATTGCATGGCGAAAGAACTGAATTTCAAGCAAGAGTTGACCGCTGCATTTGGCCAGCCCATTTCCGAGAATCCGACACAGGTGATGATCGAGG
>JAIPFP010000280.1 GCA_021736575.1 Pirellula sp.
CCTCAAGCGGAATCGCTCCACCACCGGCAAAGGGATCATGCAATCCCGGCATTTTTTCACGATTGAAGAGCTCGCCAGCTTGGGGATGAGCCTTATTCAGCTCGCACGTCTCCCGCCAACTTTGCTGGATCTCTTCGCGAGCCTTATTTAAAACTAACTCGTTCGTCGAGTTCTCCCATTTCACTAAATCCTCGATGATCGAGAACAGCCGAGCTCGTGTCTTCGTCCAATGCCCTTTAACTTGAGCATTAGGTTCTATACCCGGATTCTCGCAACGCCATAAGTCTTCCGGATCATTGACAAGTTGCGAAAAGATTACCGCTCGTGCAGCTGCTAAAGGCCGCCGCGCCCACCAAATATGAATCGAACGTGGATGCCGTCGTGTAAAGGGTTGCTTTTCGAGTGCCGATGCTGCATTGATTGCATCCAGCGGCAGTGCGACTTCGATCAGCTTCTTCGGTGAAATAATTGGATGATTCATGGTCAGTGTGACTCGGCTTTCTGAAGCAGATCGCTCAGATTGTAATTTATCGAGGAAACGCCCCAGCCGGGCTCGCGGTCGAACGGGCGTTGAATGTAGTACGGCCCTTCGTGGCTGTCGTCTTCATTGACCAGCACGATAGCGAGCAAGAACTTGTCGCCCTGATTGAAGGCGTAGAGCATTTCGTTGCGGGTAACGGTGATGGTGGCAGCCCCCTTCACACGTCCTTTTACCTCAATGTGACGAGGGTCCGGTTGCTTTTGATCGGTGGCTGGCGGATGCGATGTCAGATCCCAGCCGCACTTGTCGGCAGAAACATCAACAACATTACAGCCTTGGGTTTCCTCCGCTTGGCGAACAGCATTCATCGCGATGCGTTCAATGCGGCTGCGGGCAATGGGATCTGCAGAGAAGCTGGACGAGATATCTTCTTCGCCACGAACCCGACGCATCAAGCCAGCCGGGACCACTAGAGCACCACCGAGGACAATGGGCGTTCCGTTGACCACGTGACGCATCGACTGGAGTTCCTTCTTGCGGTTCTCCAAGCGGCCTTCGAGGTCGGTGACGGTGCGGCGGGCGTTCTCTACGTTCAATCGCACATCCTTGCCCGCTTCTTGGTCTTCCTTCAACTTGAGCCAACGATCCGACCAGAATTCAATCTCGCGACTCAATCGCTCATGAACGGCTGCCAAAGTCTTGTCGACATGTGCGACGCGACGGTCGTTTACTTCACGGAAGTGTTCTGGAACAATCGATGTGGCAGCCAGCGCCACGGCTCGTTGTTCCTGGTCGGCGCGAATCCATGGCGCATCGAGAACGTCTTTGATGAGTGACCGTTCTGAACCAGCAAGTGGTTCCAAGTCGAGATGCGGAGCCCATCCTGCGAACGAAGTAGATGCATCGGGATTGACTCGCACGAACTGCAATCGCTTGGATAAAACCTGCCCATCGCCAGATTTCACTTCGTGCGTGACGAGAAACATTAGCCACGGTTCCACGCCATCATCGGCCGGATCAACCAGCACGGTTCCTTGACGCAGGAGATTGGCATTCTGCTCAAGAAGCAAGTCACTGACGGCAAGCATCAACGGATGACCTGGATGCATCAAGACAGCACGAGAGATTCCTGGTTTATCCGAAGGTTGCAATGCATCCTTTTCAAAACAAATACGATCGTAGCGCTTAAGCACAGGCTCTTGCTCGCGGCGATTGCGACCGGTGATCCTTCGGTCACGCTCGCGAATGGATGCGGGGACGTGGGTGACTTCGAATCGTCCGAGTTCGCGTGGATAAATCGAGCCGCCGATTTGCTCAAATGCCTTCATGAAGAACGATCGAACGAAATAGGGCTGAAGTCGGCGTGCTTCGGCCTTCTCCATCTCTCCCTTGACGGCATACAGCCTGTCGGCACTCATCGTCTCTTGTGCGAGCGCGTTTCGATTTAGAAGCGATTTCAAATGGTCGTGATCAAGAGCTTGGTCGATCTTGCGAGATAGCCTGGATCGCACATCCGGCTGATCGCCGTAGCGAATGGCTTGAATCAGCAAATCCTTCAAACTAGTCTCTTCGAAGACTTCGCCCAGGATGTCGAATACACGACCTTTCAATGCATCGCTTTCGACTTCTAATTTTTCCAGCAGCCGATGGTAAACGTCGCCTTCGCGCGTTTCCTTCGCCACGAGGTTCCACAGATGGCAAACTTCGACTTGGCCGATACGGTGGATACGCCCGAATCGTTGTTCCAGCCGATTGGGGTTCCACGGAAGATCATAGTTCACCATCAGGTTGGCACATTGCAGGTTCACACCTTCGCCCGCTGCATCCGTAGCCACCAGCACACGGATATCGGGATCGGAACGAAACAATGCCTGAATCTTGCGGCGTTCATCACGATGGGTGCCACCATGAATGGTGACGACCGCTTCATGGTTGCCGATGACGCCTGCAATCTTTTCATGCAGGTAATTGAGTGTGTCGCGATGCTCGGAAAAGATAATCAACTTGCGTTGACGACCGGATACATCACGCATCTCGGGTGCGTTTTGCAGTATTTTGGATAGTTCGTCCCATTTGCGATCCTGGCCCGATGCAACCACGGTTTTGGCTTGGGCTTCGAGACCTTTGAGGATAACGATCTCGGCTTCGAGTTCGTTGATGCTGCGAGCGGCGGTGGCATCATCGACGAGGGTCTCTTCCAGGTTTTCTTGTTCTTCGGCATTGAGATCATCGTCATCTTCGGGAACGTCCGCCAAAGTTTCGGCGAGCACTTGGCGACCACGAATGCCGAGCTTCTCTTCACGTAGTCGGCTTTCGAGACGTTCTTTGCGGCGGCGCAACGATTGGTAGATGGCTTCTGGGCTGGAGGCAAGGCGTCGCTGAAGGGCGGTGAGCGCGAAGCCAACCGATCCCTTGCGCGAACCGGCCAGTTGGTCGGCCTTGCCCATTTCCGTTTTCACGTAATCCGTGACGGACTCGTACAACCCAACTTCGATGTCGGAAAGCTTGTAGTTGACCGTGTAGGCTTTGCGTTCCGGGAAAAGTGGTGTGTTGTCAAACTTAACCAGCTCTTCCTTAACCATCCGCCGCATTAGGTCAGAGACATCGACTTGGTGTGCAGCATCGCCACGGAATTTGCCGTAGAACCTATCGGAATCGAGGAGCGACAGAAATAATTGAAAATCCTCGTCTTTACCGTTGTGAGGAGTTGCTGTCATCAAAAGCAAATGGCGAGTTCGTTCACCGATGCGCTCAGCAAGACGAAAGCGAGCGGTCTTTTCTAGTTTCGATCCGTAGTAGTGTGCGGATAATTTGTGAGCTTCGTCGAATACGACCAAGTCCCAACCCGCTTCCAACAGTTTTATCTGTAGAGTTCCAGGCGCTCGTCCAGTGGGTGTTTGCTCTTCCGCTCGGGATAGCTGATCCAGCCGAACGATCAATTGGTTATGTTCTTCAAAGGGGTTGCCACTTGGAGAGGCTTGTTCAAGGTCGGACGAAAAGATACGGAACTCCAAGCCAAACTTTTCGTACAACTCGTCTCGCCATTGTTCCACCAAGCTACCGGGTGCAACGATCAGTATCCGATGAGCATCGGCTCGCATGACAAGCTCTCGAATATAGAGGCCCGCCATAATCGTCTTGCCCGCACCGGGATCGTCAGCCAGGACAAACCGGAGCGGCTGCCGGGGAAGCATTGATTCGTAGACGGCGGTGATCTGATGCGGCAACGGATCGACGTTCGATGTGTGAACCGCCATCATCGGATCGAATAGAAACGCCAGATCGATGCGTTTTGCTTCGCAGGTCAACTGAAACGCTGCTCCATCGCCATCAAACGACCAAGGCCGCTCGACTGTCGCGACGCTGAGATTTGGTTCGTCGGCCCGACCCAGCAGACGTTCTTTCGTTGTGCCGTCGGGCGTTCGATAAAACACTTGAACCGCGCCATCACCGATTGGGACGACAGCGGCAACCGTGGCCACGGAAGACGGTTCCAGCCCGACGAGCGGCAATCCAGCTTTGAGGTCTTCTAGTTTCATTGCGTTTTTCGTGGTGCAGGTATGAGCCGACTATCGTGGCTTTGCCGGTAAATCGCTGGTTTTATCGAGCCATTGGTCGATGGTCTCCTTGCGGAATCGCCAATGTTTGCCGACCTTTTGGCCAGGAACCTTTCCGCTCTGTGCCAATTTGTAGAGTGTCGATTTTGACACTTTTAGGTAATCGGCTAGGTCGTCGATCGTAAGAACCGACTCTGGCTGGGATTTCATCGACATTGCTCTCGCTAACGAGCCTAATTGGACCGTGTGACACGTTTGGTCATTGGAGATTGTAGCAATTGCTAGCAGTTGCTGGAGGCGGGCGACAAAGTTAATGACGGTCCCATTTTTGGCCAACTCGGGGTTAAAGCGATTTGTGTGACGCTTGAGTTCTTCAAGAAAGCTGTCGATGGCTTGTGTTGAAACGCAACCATTTTCGAGAGGTCTATGTTCGAGTCACTAGAACGCAACTTTAGCCTGATCATTGCATTCATCCTGCCGGGTTTCCTGTTCCTGTTCGGAACTATCTTTCTGGTCACCTATTCGACCGCCGATTTTGTGAGCCAACTACGCCCAATTCGGCAGATTGGCGGTTTCATGTTCTTTCTGCTTGCTGCAACTTCCTGCGGAATGATTTTGAGTGCAATTCGCTGGGCTATCCTGGATTCACTGCACTATATGACTGGGCTCAAATCCCCAGAATTGGATTTCGGCAAATTGGAAGGCAAGTCGTCTAGTTTCATGCTGATCGTGGAAAACAACTATCGATACTATCTATTCTATGGCAACTCGCTAATTGCAATGCTCGGACTAGTTGTGGTTGCTTGGCTCGAAGAAGTGCCGCTTGCTTCGCGATGGCTGCCAATACTCTTTTGCCTGATGGCGGTGCTATTCCTGGCTTCGCGCGACTCACTGAGGCGATTCTACAGTCGTACGTCGCAAATAATTGGTAATCCAACTGCTTCACGCAGGAAATCCAAAGGACCGCGTCGGCAATAGCGGTCAGATTGCGTGTTTGCCGAAGCTCGAATCAGATTAGCGAGATGGGCGGGTCACCTGCTCGGCTCTTTTGCACAGCTCACTCAGCGTAATGTTCAGCGATTTTGCGATACGCTCTGCAACATCGATGCTAATTGTCACCTTGGCACGTTCGATCGAACTGGCGTACGTACGATGAACGCCAGCCGAGGTCGCCATCGCTTCCTGGGACAACCCAATCTCTTCTCGCCGTTTCCGGATCGCTTCAGCCATTCGCTCTTCTATGGTTTTCATTAAAAAATTATGCGGTGACGTTGACTGTAATGCGACAGATTATAGACTGTCATCTAGTAGTCTACATCATCTGTTTTACCCTTTGGAGAAATACCATGACAAATGGCTTCCACCACGATTCGGAAGAGACGGAAAAAGTTCTATCCGAGCAGCAGGACGAAGGCAACGCAATGGAATCGCTGACTTGCGTCGCCGAGCAACCTGTTGAACTGAACGATTCGGCATCAGAAATTGAATTCGACGACCAGAACTGAATTCGATAGTTCACAGCTCCCCAATACAGCACCAGCATCGTCCGATCCTGTCCACTTGGTTCGGCGATGCAGTCAGAACCAACGGGTCTTGGCCCCGTCTTCGTAATCGCGTCGGCGTATTCATCACAGCGGATTTGGCGATTCTCTTCATCGATCATCGATTTGGAAATGCACAAGTCGCAATGGGTATCTCCTTGACTTGGCCGTGCTCACCTTACCGAAGTTGTCATCGTAAGATCCCAAGAGTCGATTCGGGATCGATCTGGAAATTCGTACAGACCTCGCGGATCCTTTGCTTAGCCCCTTGAGCCATGGCAAACTCTGGTGTTTGGCTTTTCATCAGTGGAGGATTTTATGGCCGATCAAGCGAACGTTAAGGAATCGAAAAAAGAACTCGACGTAGAGTCGACAGAGCCTGTCATCGTTATTCGCAACGGGGCGATCGCTGCCAGTATTTGGCAACGACAAAGTCCCAGCGGATACGCTTATTACGACTTCAGCGTAAGCCGCTCGTGGAAGTCCTTGAGCACCGATAGAGCGGGCTACTCGAAGAATTTTTTCGAGACCAACGAAGCCGAGTTAATCGAAGTAATCCAAAAGGCATCGACCTGGATTACACAGAACCGCAAACCAGATGTTGGAACTGAAGTTAAGGCGGCTTAGCATTCGACAAGCCCGGTCGGCACCCAACGTGCTTCTTACGACCGGGCACTTTCCTTCAATGTCTATCTGACTCGGTTACGAACGGTTCGAAGGGCGACACGATATGTCGCTTGTAACGCAGAACGGTCGGTGGAATCCTCTCGAACCCGGCTTGCTGTCGTTTCTGGTTAATGAGTCGCAACAGATTCAGTTGCTGCCGTCGGACCGGAGCGTAAGGCTCGAAGGGCATGCAAAAGAGTTCCTTCGATAGTGAATCAGCAGACCGATGGCAGGCTCGTTCAATGAAGTAGCCGCATATCTCGCGATACCGTTCGCGGCTAATCTGGATTCGGGTTCGCATTCGCACGTCGGGAATCGGCTTAGCGTCTAACGCGGCTTTCTTGAGGAAGCCACCCTGCTTCACGGACAGGGAATAGTCGCCTATCTGGATAGGGACTTTGCGAGCGTCTCGAATGTTCTGCAACTCGTCTTCGAAGAATCGATGATGACCATGTGTTGCTGCGATTATCCAGACCCTTCCGAGTCGCAAATAGTGGAGGTTGGCTGTCCCAGTTAACTTTCGACGTGCCCTCTGCTGACGTGAGATGGCAATCCCGTACTTGCCGATGAGTTTGGCATCGAGGGCAGTAGGCGATTTCGCATCGGGGACGCTCCCCATCACATAGAACCAATATCCATGCGGCAGCAGATTGCAGGCCAGTTGCTGCACGAAGCCCTCTAAGCTGGTTGTAACGCATCGGTAGTCCATACTGCCCTCCCTTGCAAGCAGCTCGATTCCAAGCGGCTTGAAAGAGAGGGACGAGTTTTTGGGCTCGTCCCTCCGAGATGAAAATCCTTAAGCGAAAGCAATAGTGTCTCGAATCCATACGAGCCACCAATCGCACCCTCTCCCGTCGAGCGAATTGTCTGCTTCGCAAATCCTTCCGGTGAAAACCAATCACCTTCGAATTGCGAACCTCACTTTGTCGGCGAACCGCTCAATGGCGCGGTCTGAACTACATTCCTAGTAAGACCGCGCCAATTCCATAGGCGTACCGCTAACGAAAACCCACGGTGGTAACCTCCGTGTTCAAAGAACACTTGTAGCGTACACCGTCAATTCGCTGACATTGGAAGCCACTCCTCCCGGAACAGCTTCGAATGACCGCATTGCTTCCAACCAAGGACACGGCAATTTGCACAGCAACCCGAACATAGGGTTGCCGTGCTCATGCTACCCTTTCCGTTAACCTTCGCAGTCATCTCTTTCGTCGTGGACACATGCCCGGCACCACCCGTAAGCACACCAACGGAGCTGGACTGCCTTGCCCAGCGCACCGCCTCACTTCCAGAAGCACTTCCGTGCTCCCATCCGCGAGCTCTCTACTCAAGACACACTCCCCCACTACGGCTTTTCAAACACCTGATCGACTTCATCAGGCACCGGGGACCAACCCGGCAGCCGCAGAGGTTCCTGCGTTATTCATACTCTCCGCAATGAAAGTCTCGTGGCTAAGAGGATGTTACTCCTCGGGCCGCATGTCGCATGTACGCCCGTCAGGACGTCACAGTTTCCATGGCGAAAAATTCGCCATGATTTCGGGGGCTAGAACGTAGAAGCTGCTCCCTTACCCATCAACACACAGTTTGTCGCCGTTGCATTGATCCTATCGGACCATTGCAACATCTTCGGTATCGACTCTCTCATCGCTAACCGGTAAGCCCTTGTTGTCGGGCCTTTCATCGTTGAGC
>JAIPFP010000281.1 GCA_021736575.1 Pirellula sp.
CACTAGGGGTCTTGGCAGCAGAGTTCAGTCGAGACCAAGGAGTTGGGTTGTATGTTGCCAATGACTTGCTCGCCAATTTTCTGTTTACTCGACGTGGCGATCGCTTCGAGGAACATGCTTTTGCGTCCGGCGTTGCAGTCGATGACGATGGAGTTGCCAATGGAAGCATGGGAATCGCATTGCTCGATTTTAATTTGGATCGCAAATTTGATTTGTTTGTTACCAATTTCGAAAATGAGAAGATGGCACTGTACCTCAATGAAGGATCGGATGTGTTCCGATACTCCAGTCGCAAGGTAGGACTCAATCGGGCGGACCTGAAGCTTGTTGCCTTTGGCACCGTTGCTGCAGATTTCGATTCCGATGGAGATGAAGACATTGTCTTTGCCAGCGGTCACGTGCACTATCACCCTGACCAAGGCAAGATGGAGTTGTTGCCCGCCTACTTGCAGAACGAAGCGGGTAAAACGCTGAGCCATTTCAAGCCTGATTGCTCTTTCTTTAACAACCCGTCCGTCGGTCGTGGATTGGCAACTGCCGATATTGACAACGATGGAGATCTGGATCTTGTAGGGACCCATTTGTTTGGCCCGCCATCGCTGATCGAAAACACAGGTCGGCTGGATAAGAATTGGTTGACGGTTCAGCTTGTCGGAATCAATGTCCCTCGCACACCCATCGGAACCACCGCAGAATTGACGGTGGGATCGCGTGTTATGATACGTCAGATTTATGGTGGCGGAAGTTACCTGTCGCACAGCCAATCGCGACTCCATTTCGCATGGCCCGCTGAGCAAGTTGTCGACAAGGTCGATTTGTTGCTTCGCTGGCCCGACGGAGCTTCGCAACAGGTTCAAGTTTCCCCTGGGCAAAATGTGGTGTTGCTGCAACAAGACGCGAATCAAATCGGTAGCAAGTAAATGACACCTTTGCTAAGCAATTGTCAGGAAAAATCATACTCGTTGCCAGGCTCCTGCCTGGTAACGCAAGGTCTTGGAGGCTCCCGCCTCCCGGCACCGCGAAACGTGTGCGCCGAGCGGCAGGCAGAGCCTGCAATTCATCGGATTGCCGGGCAGTGCCCGGTAACCAGGAGTTGGATGGTTGTATTGACTGTGGTGATGGCGGTCACCTTGGGTTGCCAACGACCCAATTCCTCGAGCAACCGAGAGACCGCGAATAGCGGGCACGACGTTCCGCTTGCATCGAAAAATCCTGGGAACGATTCGACAACAGGGAGTGATCCAAAGCGAAAAGATCTCAGCGACAAGAAGGCTTGGTTTGAAGAGGTCAGCCATACGGGAATTGATTTCCATTTCAGTTCAGGTCGGTCGGCAGGGGAGTTTGCGATCATCGAATCGCTTGGTGGGGGCGTGGGTGCATTTGACTATGACCTGGATGGATTGCCCGACCTGCTCTTTGCTGGAGGTGGAACGCTCGACAACAAGCAGGTGGTTGGTCGTTCGTGCGGTCTGTATCGAAACGGTGGGCAATTGCATTTCACCAACGCGACGGAATTTGCTGATGTCGTGGCGGCTGATTTCTATACGCATGGCGTTTACCCTGCGGATTTTGATAACGATGGTTTTGAGGATGTTGCAATAAGTGGCTACGGCGGCGTACAGATGTTTCACAACCAAGGGGACGGTACGTTCATCAAGATGCCCTCGCTGGTGACACATCCCGAGCACCCATGGAGTTCAAGTTTAGCCTGGGCGGATTTCGATCGAGATGGCGTGTTGGACGTGTACGTGGCCCACTACGTGAATTGGTCTTGGAGCAATCATCCGATTTGTGCGGGTGTCAATGTACCTCGGGAAGTCTGTGCGCCACGCGACTTTTCGGCGGTCGGGCATGCCATCTACTTCGGCAATGGCGAAGGCGGATTTAAGCGAATGGATCGAGAGGTTGGGCTTCGGGACGATGGCAAGGGACTCGGAGTTGCGGCCAGCGATATCGACCTCGATGGAGATGTTGATTTGTACGTGGCCAACGACACAACCGACAATTTCCTTTATATCAACGATGGTACGGGTCGCTTTCAAGAAACGGCTGTTCTTTCCGGGGTGGCAGGTGACGAACGCGGCTTTAGCACGGGTAGTATGGGGACTTTGGTGTTGGATGCGAATCAAGATGGGCTACCTGATCTGTGGGTAGTCAACTTCGAGAGAGAATTGTTTGGCCTTTATCGAAACGATGGTGGGACTTTGTTTACCAATGTAAGCCGGGCCAGCGGATTTGCCGCATTCGATGGTAGTTTTGTTGGTTTCGGGACCGTTGCGATCGACTATGACCTCGACGGTGATCTCGACTTGATCGTATCCAACGGGCATGTCTCGTATGCATCTCCGAATACGCCTTTCAAACAACTACCGTTGCTTCTGGAAAACAACAACGGACACTTTTCGCGAGTGCAGTTCGATGGCGGTTATTTTCGTTCAGGTCATTCTGGTCGCGGACTTGCAAGCGCAGATCTAGACGGAGATGGTATTTTGGATCTCGTTGTTTCTCATTTGGAAGAACCTGTGTCTGTGTTGAAAGGATTTGTCAGAACCAATACGCCAGCTACGAAGGTACAACTGATTGGCAGGCAGTCCAATCGAAACGCGATCGGAGCCGTGGTCCACCTATCCGATCGTCGCATCGCGATGCAAAATGGAGGCGGAAGTTACCTTTCGAGCTCCGAGCCGCGAATATGGCTTACTGGTAATTCGCCCGAAGCCCCACAGAGAATTCGAATTGTTTGGCCATCAGGAAAGGAGGTCGACCATGTGTTTTCAAGCAACGAAAAGCAATGCACCATCATTGAATCGCCATAGCACCAACTCAAAGTGGCAACTTAATCGGTCTGCTTGGCTGTGGATACTGTGTTTACTTGGCAGCCATTTGTTTGCCGCTTGCAATCGAACGCCAGCCAAACCTCCGCAATCGTCAGGCACATCGTCAGGCACATCTTCAGGCACATCGTCTACCGCTACTGCCAATGCAACGCGTCAAGAGCCGTCGAGAAACGTACCACCACCGCTTCAAATCACTCAATTCGTGCCGCCCGCCATCCCGAATCCGGGCTACGTAGGTCCGCAGGCGTGCTCGGAATGCCATCGCGAGCGTGTGGAAGAGTGCATGCCGACAAGCCATTTCCGTACGTGTCGCGCTCCAGACCTCGAATCGCTCCCACGCGGATTTGAAAAAGGAATGGGAAGTTTTCGGCGGAACGGTGATCCTGTCGAGTTTCAAACGTTTACGCGAGGCAATAAATTGGTTCAAACGACGATCGAACCAAGCTTCAATGGAACGCGACGCCTCGAATCGTCGATCGATCTGATATATGGTGCGAACCCGATTTCGGATGAAGTCTATTTGTCATGGCGCCCCGATGATTCCATGTGGGAGTTGCCTGTAGCGTGGGTCTATGCCAACGACTGTTGGGGAGCGAGTGGATTCGACCGGGCTGCGACCGGTGATCGAGCCCGGGATTTAACTTTGCGATGTTTTGAGTGCCACAATACTTGGTTCCAACACATCCCTGGCACCACAAACGTCTATCGTCGAAAAGACATGTTGCTTGGTGTCACCTGTGAAAGGTGCCATGGTCCGGGCCAATCCCATGTTGACTTTCATCGGGAGAATCCCGAAGCGAAACTGTCCCATGGAATTGTCTACCCCGGCGGGTTGCCGCGTGAACGACTGATTGAAGTCTGTACGCAGTGCCACAGCAACGCCATTCGCCATCGCGGTCCAGCTCTTTCGTACCGTCCTGGCGAAGAATTAGAAAAACACTATCGCTTTGCGGAGCCGCCGTACAGCGAAGACGACCATGTGGCCAATCAGATCAAATCCTTGAGGCAGTCGAAGTGTTTTCAAAACAGTGAGATGACTTGCATTACATGCCACGATCCGCATAAGACGGCTGCGCCAGTGGGTGCCAACTTTCAAGATAGCTGCTTAGAGTGCCATTCTCCCGAAAGATGCGGTGAGCAATCGAAACTTCCCGCAGCGTTAAGGCAAAAGTGCTCTGAGTGTCATATGCGAAAGTATGTTAAGGTAAACGTAAATTTTGACTTGGTTGACGACTCCTACGTACCTCCCATCCGTCGTTCACAGCACAAAATCTCGATTGATCCCGTCGCAACACACGAATTGTTGTTGGAAAACTATCTGCAATCCAATGAAAATCCGGAGCAAATCGCTGAGGCTGTTCGCAACGAACGCAAGTGGCTAGTTGATCATTGGGCAGCCGAGTCCCAGGCCTGTCTTTCGCAATTCCGCTTCACCGGCGCGATTGCAGCACTTCGTGAATCATTGAGAATTGACTCGGATAATGCCGTTACTCGAACCGAGCTTAGCCGTTTAGTGCAAATTCAAACAGAGTATGACGCATCGTTAGCCAAGAGCAAACGATTGATGGCACAGAACAAAGATACCGAAGCGATTGAAGCGTTTCAGAGTTTGCTCAAAGTCAAGCCTACATTAGCTGAAGCGCACGGACGATTGGGAACGCTCTATGCAAAACGTGGACTGTTCGAGCTCGCGAAAGAGAGCTTAAACCGCGCTAACCAATTGGACCCAGACGACCAATATGGCCATTCCATGTTGGGTCGTTTAGCGTTTGTATCCGGCGACTTGGACGCAGCAGACAAACACTACCGCACAGCCGACTCCATCGAACCCTACAATTCGAAACTTCACTTACTCTGGGGCCAAGTTTTAAGAAAAGCCAATCGAAATTCGGAGGCAGTTGAACATTTTCAGATGTCAGTCCAAATCGATCCACGACAAATCGAAGCCCATCGTGGCCTATGCGAGCTTTACTTGGCGGACGGGAAGTTTCGAGAAGCCGCGCCTCATGCAAAGCGGTTATGTGAATTAACGCGATACGAAGGCTTGGGAGATCTGATGATGTTGGCCGAGATTCACGTTGGATTGGGTGAATCCGAAGCCGCTGCCAGCGTGGCCCATCATGCGATGTCGAATGCTCGGCGAGTCAATGCCGCTGCGGCGGACGAAATAGCCAAGTGGCTTCGTGAGCGTGGCTTATAAATCTCGCCTCGGGTGGCTGACGCGGCGTTAGCCAGAAAGCCTGAACGAACCCGCAGCACAACGGCATGCGGGATTCCAGAAATCCCACCTTGAATCCAAAGTGAGTGCTTCTACTTCTTCGCCTTCGGATCCAGGTTCGCGCTGAGCTGCTCAGCAGTCACCTTGGACTCAACACCATCTGTAGGCACGTCGACTTTCGCAAGCCATAACATCGCGTTCAACACAACTTTTCGAAACGAATCGTTCCCCCAATTGTCGTGAAAATGCCCGCCCGTAAAGCCAAAACCTCGTCCACCGTCTGGGCGTTCAACCGCCCACATCATGGCTTCGGCTCTCCCCTTGTTCGCCTCGATATGGGGATAGGGTCCCTTTGGATAAACATATGGCCCATCGCGAACATCATCCGAAGGAGACGCAACGAGAATCGGGGTGAATTGCATGCTTTCCGCCTTGGTCGGTTCATTTCCTACGATGTCGGCTACGAATCGCATGTTGAAATACCATTCGTCTTTGATCGCGAACGGTTTCACGCCATTCGTAATCGGATGCTTCGGGAATTGCACGAAGTTGGGTTCCCACATCGGATTGCAAGAGAACATGTTTTCATAGTGCCCACCAATCCAGCGTTTAAACTCCTTGCCCGCCTGGTTAGGAACGATCTCGACGGCATAGTGCATGCAACCGATGCCGACACCCTTTTCGGTCAGTTTCTGAATGAACTTCAACCGCCGACCATCTTCTAGAACCGCTTCGTGATTCCCACCTCCGTCCATGTAGAAGATGACTGCAGCCGCGTTCTCGAAAATCGATTCGTCCTTGGGCCAACCGTTCAACACAAACTCGACCTTGACATCGCTGCGCCCTTGCATGCAACCGCTTAGCAACTGAACACCTGCATTGAACTCGTGCATACCAATAGGGTGCGAAGGCTTACCCGCGATAAGTACAATTCGTTTTGGAGCGTTTGTGGCAGCAGCGAGAACCAACGCACGTGCTTGTTTGTCCAACTCAGCAGCTTTTGCCTGAGCTTCTTCGATCGGAAGACCGGCAGCAATGCCAGGACGCACGTGGCGGGTCGCTGTTAACCAAGCCAGCTTCAGGACTTGTTGCTTTTGTGCCACCAACTTGAGAATCGATTCGGCTTGCGATGGATTCGGTAGACTGCTCGCGTTCAGTTTCAATCCCCAAGCAGCCGCGAGCGGTTCGGCGACAATCAACTGCCCGGCAGCGTTCGGATGCACACCGTCGTTTGCAAAGGTAAAATTGGGATCGGATTTGCGTTCGCGTTGTACGGCATCCTTCATGGCAGCATGCACATCGAATACTTCCCAACCGTCCGCCCGTTTGCTCAACAGCCACTTTGCGTACGCTTCGAGAACATCGTCGTAGCCTTCGTAAGGTTGGAGATACTCGTCTTTTCCGGCTGGCAAGAGTCGCGCACGAATGGGTAACGCATCAAAGTAGGCGGGCGTCAAATGGATGATCTTGGCACCCCGTGCGACGACTGCATCATGCAACCGCTGCATGCCTGACTTAAACTTGTCAAAACGATCATCACTCTGGGGGTAGTAGATGCCATCGTTCATTCCGTAGCAGGCAACAACGAGATCGGGTTTGGTTTGTTCCAGCACGCGTTGCAGGCGTTCATGGAGATCGGGCCTCGGAAACTGACCGCCCGCATGCCCAGGTTCGGAGAGCCCTGAGACGGTTTCACTTGGCAAACCCAAGTTCAGGAACTCAATGTGGCGATCTGGATGGTTGGCGATCGCGGCCGCTTCAATCGCCGCGACATAGCCGCCAGCGTGAGTGATGCTATCTCCAACGAAAACGATCCGCTTCACGGCAGGCAACTGTCCTTCGGCTCTCAATTGGCTGTGATGGAAGATGCTGATGGCAGCAAGCAAACCAAGGAATAAAATACTTTTCGCTCGGGACATGGTATCAAGCTCGTTTCGAGGGGAGAGTTTCGACCAATCAATTCATTCGCGCGATTCGCTTTGGGCTGGACGCTAGCGCAAGGACACTTTGTACGCCCTTCATTCCTAAGAGCCTGCCGCCCAAATGATAGGTAGATTTCAAACTACCTCTCGCCTAAATGGGTTGCCTAGATTGTAACCTGAAAAAACCGTGATGTGTTGCGGCACCTCTTTGTAAGGCGATATGGTTATGCAATGTCCGAGTTGTCCGCTGGGGTTACTTGGGGGAGCGTTGGCTCCACTCTGAAGTCGACCGGTTGAATGGAAGCGAATGGAAGATCTCGCTTGAACGACTCCAGTTGAAGTGCGGTTCTGCCTCAACGCTTAAAGAGTTTCGGCGGCTGATTGGCCAAATCGTCGATGAGGACAAATTACACCAACACATCCCCGACTATTCCATTGAAATGGATGACGGCGAAAAGATAGTCTTCCGAAGCCCTGGCACGGCAGGAATCGTTCCAGCCAAGTTCGATGACGCCAGGATTGGCTATTTGAATGCGATGACCTTTGAAGCAGCCAAGGAAGCCTGCCCCGGATGGGACAATTACTATCTTGAGCGCGAGTGGCTTGAATGGATGACCGAACATCCCCGAAATCGCGACGCAGCGTTCATCGGCCTCTTCCGCAAATGGTTCGAGCGACGGGGGACGCTGCGATAGGAATCACCGCACGATGATTTTGCTAAATTCGGTACCCTATCCTGCACAGGAGTGTCAAATCGGTGCGAGTAGCCAAAACTGACACAGGACGGTTCGTCCTGTGTTAGTACCGCGGCTTCAGCGGGGTTGTCGAATGCCGCGCAGCAGGCTGGTATTGCCCCTCATGACCTTGTGTCATGAGAAGCAAAGTTTGGTCGGCTAAACACTCTCGCCGTCAGGCGGTT
>JAIPFP010000282.1 GCA_021736575.1 Pirellula sp.
GTCGGATTGTAGTACTCTCCACCAGTCTGTCCGGCTGACATACTGTCGCCAATAGAACTGGGTTGGAACGCAGCAGGTTCTGAATCGACGGAATTCGAAGCAACGGGGCTGGGCCCCTGGGTTGCTACGCCACCGTCGCCGATACGGCCAACGCTCGAGGCAGGAGAGTTCGTAGTGAATTCTTGCCCCGAAGCGATTGTGGAACTCCCAGTTCCACACAACGAGGCAATGATGAGGGTGATTTTTTTTCGATTGATTCTCATAATTTCTTTCTCGCTAAGCTGGGCTTGCGTACCGTTCGCACAATTGAATCGACAGGATCCGCAAGAAAATGTGGATGAAAAGGAACGCGAAGCATATTCTTCGCAATCTACCCAAACCGCTTTAGCCGGAGTCTCTGCTCAAAATGTCGATTTTGCTATCATTGCTCTGTCGGAAATGGCAGACGATTTCGGTCCGAACGCATACAATTATGAGCAGTTCCGGCACCTGATTCTTATTCAATGCGATCCATGTCCAGTTTGCTTGACCCATCTTCCGAAAATCCTGCCCAAGCCAACGTCACCGAACAGGGGGCTGATCGAAAGCTTCACCTGCCTTATCGACCGCATGTGTCGGCAGGTTGGTCGATTCCAGGTGTTGCACGATACAAGGTCAGTCAGTGGCTCGAGCAAACACGAGCTGTCAACGCGCTTGAGAACGGTCGTCGCGCGTTGACAGAGCCTCAATTACGCAAAGAAGCCCTGTCGCTCATCTATCGCGCCAAGAGTGGCGAACCGCTTTCCGATTTGTTGCCTGAATCGTATTCGCTCATCCGTGAAGCAGGACGCCGAAGCTTGAACATGCGGCACTACGACGTGCAAATACTCGGGGGCATCTGTTTGTTTCATGGAGGTATCGCCGAAATGCAAACAGGCGAAGGCAAGACGCTTACTGCAACCTTGCCGCTCGCGCTCCATGCTCTACTCGGCAAAGGCGCTCACTTGGCGACCGTGAACGACTATCTTGCTCAGCGCGATGCCGAATGGATGAAGCCTTTGTATGATATTTTAGGAATCCGAACGGGCATAGTGCTCACCGATCACGACCAAGACCAGCGGCGAAAAGCCTATGCTGCCGATGTTACGTATGGCACAGCCAAGGAATTCGGATTCGACTTTTTGCGAGATCGACTGCTCATGCGGGCGCAAGGACGAGCCGCCGACGATTTCTTGGGGAGCGGTTCGCAAGAACGCTGGACCTCGTCCGGGGACCAGCCGGTCCAGCGAGGCATGCATTTTTGTCTCGTAGACGAGGCGGATAGTATCTTGATTGATGAAGCGAGAACTCCACTCATCATCGGATCGTTGGGTGATGAATCGCGTGAGATCGTGATATCAACGTTCAAGTGGGCTGCCGACAACGCTCCAGCCTTTGCTTTAAAAGAGCACTTCACGATTGAAGAGGACACTCGCAAGATCGAACTCACTGCTCGCGGGCGACAGTTTGTTCGATCGCTTCCGCGTAGTGAATCGATACGATTGGCGGCTCTCGTCGATTTGTACGAATACATTGAACGCGCGATTAAGGTTCACCGCGACTTCCACCTCGATCGACAGTATGTGGTTCGAGATGGAGAAATCGTGATTGTCGATGAATTCACGGGGCGTTTGGCCGAGGGCCGAAAGTGGCGAGATGGTATCCACCAAGCGATCGAAGCCAAAGAGAAGATCGAAGTGACTGTTCCTACAGGTCAGGCGGCTCGCATCACCGTTCAAGACTTGTTTCTGCGGTATAAGTATTTGGCTGGAATGACGGGTACAGCCGCTACCAGCGCCGGTGAATTGAGACGCATCTACAAAACTCCAGTGGTTCAAGTTCCCACGAATCGCCCCCCCAAACGCCAACGGCTCGAGGATTCCGTTCATCATAACATGACGGAAAAATTTCAAGCGATCGTCAAAGAGGTCCAGGCGGTTCACGAAAAAGGTCGCCCCGTTTTGATCGGGACGCGTTCGATCGATAAATCAGCGATTCTAGCCGGCATGCTTCGTCAGGCCGGCATGCAGGTCCAGGTGCTCAACGCGCATGAGATCGAACGAGAAGCGGAGATTGTATCCAATGCGGGCCGACACAGCCAAATCACGGTGGCAACCAATATGGCAGGGCGGGGCACCGACATCAAACTTGAGAACGACGTGCGGGAGATCGGCGGGATGATGGTTATTTGCACCGAACTTCACGACGCGGCACGCATCGATCGACAGTTGATTGGGCGATGCGGGCGGCAGGGTGACCCAGGTACGTATCGTCAATACTTGTCGATGGACGACGACATTTTGAGGAACGGCTTTGGGACCAAAGCGGCGGATCGATTCAAAGCCATGGGGGCTGCGGGTGGATCGTTGGCAGGACAAGCGGGGCAATTCAAGGCCGCACAACGAAAAGTCGAGCGGAAACACTTCCGAGATCGTATGGCGCTGCTGCATCACGAGAAAGAACGAACTAAGATTCAACGGGAGATGGGACAAGATCCCTACTTGGACACCGCAGAGTAACCCATTCTGCCTATTGCGAAACCAGCCGAAACTCCGATGAATTTGCTCAGTAGTTCGATCTCCGTCATAACGCTACAGCAGCCTCGGATGCGCAAAGGTTCGTTCGCGAGCTTGATTGGCGCGATGCCCCTGCTCGATGTGTTTGTGGCAGGGCCCGAAAATCAATGGGTTGCTGAGTGCCTCTCGCCTTTTGGTATTGAGCAACTCGCTTCCAGATCGCCGCTGTTTTTATATGGTCCAAGCGGATCTGGAAAGACTGCCTTGGCGTTAACCATCGCCGCTCGTTGGATCAACGAGGTTGGCGAAAGAACCATCACATTGACGAGCGGTTCTGATTTTTCGAAGGCGTTTACACGCGCGATCGAAGCGGACGACATGGATCGTTTTAGGCAACTGCATCGAGAATGCGACTGCCTGTTGGTAGACAATATCCATGAGTTAGCATCGAAACCTGCGGCACAAGAAGAGATGGTTTCCACGATCGAGCGGATCCATGGCGACGGAAAGTTGATCGTTGTCACGGCCCCTGAGCTTGCACCCTTGACGCCAAATTTGCGGCTAGGCTTGGCCAGTCGGCTCAACGGTGGGCATAGCGTCCCCGTATCGCTTCCCTCCGCAGCCACTCGCAAAGAAATCTTGCGATTGTTGGCGGTCCATTCTCAGATCGATATCTGCGAAGCGGATTTGGATGCAATCGGAGCACAACTGCAGGATGGCATGTCTCCCTTGCAATTGCGAGGCATACTGATCCGTTGGTCGCATCACAATCGGATGACGCCCGAACGAACCCAGAAAGAATCGAAACGATTGATTGACAATTTGGTGGATGCGCAAGTAACCAAAGCTCCCTCGGTCGCTGATATTGCCAAGGCTGTGGGACGGGAGCTTCAGATCACCATGGATTTATTGCGAGGACCAGGTCGCAAGTCCAGTGTGGTGCGTGCCCGGGGACTAGCGATGTTCTTGATTCGACAATGGACGGTCGAGTCCTACCAAAACATCGGCGTATTTTTTGGTGGACGCGATCACACGACCGTGATGCATGCGTGCAAAAAAACCGAAGAGGATCTGGCCAACGACCACGAGTTAACGCGAACGGTAGACCGAGTTCGACAGAGACTAAAACTCTCCACCTAGCTTGCCTAGGTGATAGCCAGATTTGATGGCTAGATGACAACGCCTTCCCGGTCGCCCATCCCAGTTAGACCCAACCGCATCCACCACGCGATGTCGTTAAGCCTAGAACGAATCTCTTTCAAGCGGACTGGATCGTTTCGGATCGTGTTGAGTTCGAATTCACTAGGCTCCTGCAGCATCTTTTGAGCATCTCGACGCTTGGGGCGAAGCATAATCCACGCCGAGCCACTTCGGAATCATCCCAAGCCGCCACCACAGCCGGCCTTGACGCTGGACGGAATGGTTGACATCCACCTCTTAACTGCTGCCAATTGCCAATGTAAGGTCCGAAAAATTTAAAAAAATTTTTTTTGTTGCCTGTGACCAGAGGTGTCACAGGGGCCGATACGATGGCGTTTCAGAAAATTGGTTTGTAGGAATTAAGAATCGATCTACCGCATAGTTGGAGGCATCCATGAAAGTTGACGCGTTTTATGAAAAGGCGACGGGTTTCAAGCCTTATCCATACCAATCGAGACTGGCCACCACCGACTCGCTGCCGGCTTTACTCAATGTTCCAACCGGTGTCGGCAAGACAGCGGCATCTACGTTGGCATGGGTCTATCGCCGTCGATTCAGCGATGCTGCGACGAAGCAGGCGACTCCGAGACGATTGGTATATTGCTTGCCGATGAGAACATTGGTCGAACAGACTCGCGATTCTATTCGACGATGGTTGAAGAAACTCGAAGTCGATGCGACTCGCGAAAAGGGTATCGAAGTTCATGTTCTAATGGGAGGCGAAGACGATGGTCGTTGGTACGAACAACCGGAAGCGGATCAAATTCTGATCGGCACGCAAGATATGCTTCTGTCACGCGCACTAAATCGAGGCTATGGCATGAGCCGATATGCATGGCCCGTCCACTTTGCCTTGCTGAACAACGACTGCCTGTGGGTGCTGGACGAGACACAGTTAATGGGTGTGGGGTTGACTACATCGGCTCAATTGGCTGGTCTACGCGAAAAACTAAAACCGTACGGTGTAACGCAAACACTTTGGATGTCGGCAACACTTGATACTGATGCCATTATTTCAGTTGATCATCCAAGACCGGCAAATGGAACGTGGTCTACCGAAACAATCGAAGCGGACGACAAGACGAGCGAAGCCGTTTCGCGATTGCTGAATGCGAAAAAACCATGTTCAAAAGAGAGAATTTCTTTGTCACACGACAACAAAAAGGAATACGCAGGCCAACTTGCGGATTCCATTGTCGATGCGCACGTAGCGAAGACTCTAACCTTGGTCGTCATCAATCGTGTCACGAGAGCTCAAAACGTTTTTGAGTCGCTCAACAAAAGATTTGCTAAATCGAAGAATCCGCCCGAGATCAAGTTGATACATGGACGTTTCAGACCGGCGGATCGTGCTGAAAATCAAGCTTCCGCTTTCGTAGAATCGACGATTCCCGACGCGGGACGAATTATTGTCTCGACACAAGCAGTTGAGGCCGGCGTTGATATTTCCGCCACGACGCTGTTTTCTGAATTGAGTCCGTGGTCTTCAATGGTCCAGAGATTCGGACGTTGCAATCGTCGCGGAAAGTGTGGTATAGACGGTATGCCATCCGCTCAAGTTCGTTGGATTGACATTAATACTTCGGAACCCAAGCGATCTGTTGATGCAGCACTGCCCTACGAAATCGCGGAACTCGACAAAGCTCGGAATGTGCTTGAGACGATGACCGACGTTGGCCCGCAATTGCTTTCTGCAATCAAAGTCGATTCACCGCAACCTATTTATCATGTGCTTCGTCGCAAAGACTTGCTCGATCTGTTTGATACGACTGCAGATCTCAGCGGAAATGACTTGGACGTTTCGCGCTACATTCGAGACAGCGATGACATCGACGTTCAAGTTTACTGGCGCGATTGGGACTTGAAGGACACAACCTTGAAGGGTAAGCCGCCAGCCCCCATGTCGGATGGACAAGTGGTATTTCCTGCACCGGATCGACATGAACTCTGTTCGGTTTCAATCGCTGCTGTTCGAGGCAATTCCGGATTCATCGAGAAAGCTGCCAGCAAAGATTTCGTAGGCTACAAATGGGATTCGCTAAAGGGAGATTGGCAAATCGTCAAGCGGAATGAAGTGCTTCCGGGAATGGTGTTGATGTTTCATTCGATTGCGGGAGGCTACGATTCGCTTCTGGGTTGGACGGGCGATCCGAAAAACGCACCAGTTTCCGATCGCCGCCCCGAAAAGGGCAACTCGCAAGATTCGATGGATGGCGACGAATTGGCAGCAACCCCGCTGAGCATTACCGATCACCTTCGCGACGTAGGGACGGCCGCTGAATCACTTGAATTAACGCTCCAGAGTGATTTTACGGACCTCCCATGGCGAACAGTAGTTCGGGCCGCATGGTGGCATGATGTCGGTAAGGCTCATCCTGCGTTCCAAGGAGCGGTAATTGCTTCAAACGCGGAGTTGGACGAATCGCAACTTTGGGCGAAGTCCGGAAAACAGGGTTACTTGCGATACCAAATTAAACCCCCAATCGAATCGCAAGCCGAAGGTAATGTCTTGGTCGCAGTGAAACCACAACCTCGCCGAGGATTTCGCCACGAACTTGCTAGCGCACTTGCTTGGTTGCAACAGCATGATGGCGAAACCGACGCCGAATTGGTTGCGTATTTAATCGCCGCGCATCATGGCAAAGTGCGATTGAGCATTCGCAGTATGCCAAACGAAAATCGTCCTCCCGTTTCGACACGGTTGTTTGCTCGTGGGATTTGGGACAGAGACATTTTACCAGCCGTTGAAATCGGCAATGCTGATGCTGAAGTATCAAGGCAATGCGAGTTGTCTCTTGATTTAATGCAACTTGGCGAACGTGACGGAAGGCCAAGTTGGTTGGCTCGCTCGATCAAACTGCGTGACCAGCTTGGCCCATTCCGGTTGGCGTTTTTAGAAACACTGGTTCGCGTCGCCGATTGGCGTGGCAGTCAACAGGGAGAATCAAGATGAGCGACGGTACGTATACGATTAATTTAAAGGGCTGTTCGCCAACACCGCTGGCACATTATCTCAAAGCGCTAGGTATTTTTAGAATCATCGCGGAACAAGCTGATGCGAACGCGCTCGGATGGTGGAAAAATGATTCGTTCTGGCTTCAGTCGAACTTGGATGAAGAAGCATTGCAAAGGTTTTTTCTTTCACGCTATTGTCCGACGCCACTGGTCGCGCCCTGGAACGGTGGAAGTGGATTTAATCCCAAAGACAACAAGGATGCGATGACGGCGATTTT
This sequence comes from Pirellula sp., assembly GCA_021736575.1. Taxonomy (GTDB): domain Bacteria; phylum Planctomycetota; class Planctomycetia; order Pirellulales; family Pirellulaceae; genus JBKCUI01. The sequence continues at coordinate 6,968 of JAIPFP010000282.1, forward strand.
GGGCGGCAGTGCTGAGCGGTTTAGTCTATACCGCAATGTGATTGTCCAGTGCCAAACAATTCTTTTAAACAATCGCGACGAAATTGAAAAGGCGTTATTGCTGCAACAATGTCGCAATGTGCTGCCCGATGAAGTGGTAACGTGGCTCGACGCCGCTTATGTCTTGACCGGCTCAGGCCCGAAGTATCCTCCCTTGCTCGGAACTGGCGGAAATGACGGACGGTTGGAATTCACTAATAACTTTATGCAACACTTGATTGCAGTCGTGAATCCTGATTTAGGTGCCGAGAATGAAAAGTCCTTGTTGCGACTTTCTGAGTGTGTCTTCGGAGATTTAAGCAACTGTCGGCATCGTGGGACAATTGGCCAGTACGATCCGGGGAACTTGGGTGGCTCAAATAGCGGTTCTGGCTTCGATGGATACAGTACAGTCAATTCCTGGGATTATGTATTGATGTTGGAGGGAGCGATCATGTTTGCTGCTGCGTCAACTAAACGGCTTGAGTCGGGTGACAGTGGAGCCTTGGCATATCCGTTTTGTGTTCGCCCTGCCGGCATTGGCTACGGTAGTTCCAGTGTGACTGACGAAGGATCGTCGCGTGCAGAGATGTGGCTACCGCTGTGGAATCAGCAAACTAGGTTCCCTGCAATTACGACACTTCTATCCGAAGGGCGTGTTGAGACGCGAAAACGAAAAGCTAAAAATGGAGTCGACTTCGCCCGCGCCATCGCTTCCTTGGGAATTGATCGTGGCATAAACGAGTTTCAACGATATGGATTTCAGCAACGCAACGGTCTGGCGTATTTAGCTGTACCATTGGGCCGATTTCGTGTTAAATCCCAACCCGGTGCGGAAGAGCTACTCGCACCGCTTGACAATTGGCTCGACCGATTTCGCCGCGCGGCAACCGGGAAAAATGCGCCAGC
>JAIPFP010000283.1 GCA_021736575.1 Pirellula sp.
GGACTGTCCTGCTTCCGGAACCAATGAGACATTTTCGGCAAAGTAATACGAGGTTTCTCCAGGCGGCAGAAACCTGTTTTCGAACAATGGCTGTCCGCGTCGATCGTTCCAACTCAACTCGACAGTAATCACCGTTTGTAAGATGCGAGGTTCGCTTGTATCTGTTTGGCTGACAACCCGCTTGGAGTCGGATGTTAGCCGGCATGTCATGATCGAATCGGCGGTCTCGAGATTGGTAAGTTTGTACGGCGTGCGTTGTTCAATTTCCTTTTGAACCGCTTCCGTTAGATACACACCGAGCTCAGGGCGAAACGAATCGCACTTGATGATCGGCACATGAATGGTGCGAATGTTATTGCGGTAGAGGCTACGAGTCCCGATTTGGTAACCGGCACATCCCGTCATCAACGCGAGGACCAAGAAAACCGCGAATAGGCGTGCGATCAACGACTCCATCATCGAATGCTCGAACTGCCATTGCCTGCGTTCGGCGTACCACTTGGAAATGTCCCACTCGGGGACATCGATTTAGGATTTGAGGCAGTCCTTTCGTAGACGCTTCGCAAATTCTCTTCTTCATCGACATCAGGCAACGGCTTAAGCAATGGCGTTATCTTGTCGCGAGTCGGAAACAGGTCGGCGAACCAGCTAAACTGTTGTATTGGTTCGGCTGGCATACCTCCGGTCTTTTCCATCATCGCTTTTGCCTGGTCGGCGAATGGCGTGTCGCTGTACTCCGCAAGCAATTGCGTACAATGCATTCTTGCCGCACGGGCTTCGCTCTTGTTGTAGCGATAGGTCGCGTTGGTAAAGAGTCGCTCGGCTCGCCGGTACCGGACTTCTTTGAACGCATCTTGAATTTGGTCCTGCTCGTCTTTCGCCTTTTGAGGGAATTGACGCACCATCTGCTTGATCATCTTCTCAGCTTTGTCCAATGATTCGCCAGAGTAATCCGCCCCCTGATACGACATAAGTGCCGATTTGACTCCGAGGAAGTGAGCATCAAATTGGTGCTCGCTGTCCGGGTAGGCTGTTATTAAGTCCTGATAGGTATCGAGTGCTTCGTTCCAGTTTCCCTTTTGGAAAGAAGTGGTGGCCAACTCCATCGTAACATCATCTGCCAGTCTCCCCGTCGGATTGTCCAATCGCATCTTTTCAAGAACTCGCTTGCCGTGACTGCGAGTATCATTCCAAGGTCGCTTGTTGTCGGTGAAGTTAACGTTATAGAACTCGTCCTTGAATTTGAGCCAATAAAGGCCAATCTCCATGCGGCGTTGGTCGACTTTGTCTTGGTAGCGAGTTCGAGGATATTCCTTGAGAAGTTTGATGTAGTAGTTCTCCGCCTTCGGATAATCTTCGGCAAAGAAGTAGCTTTCCGCAGTCATCAAAAATGCGTCTTGCTCAAGGGCACTGCTCGTCCAGTTTTTGCCTGCTTCGATGTATTTCTTGGCAGCGGCACGATATTCAGCTCTGCGCTCGTTACCTTCTAGCGTTGTCGCTTTCTTGAACAACTCGTCCGCTTGCTTGTAGCTATCCCTTGCAAGATCCTTGTCGACAGGCTTGGGTCCCATGCCAGGGATGCTCTGAAGAAACTTGGGAAGATTGCTATCTCGCATTTTGTCGGCTCGAATTCCTTCGGGACGAATCCAATTACCTTCTTTGTCTTCGTAGCCTTCGATCGAGTTGCGAGCGCGGACGTACTCGTCCTCTTCCTTCTTGAAAAGGCCGAACGAAGCGCACCCTAGCTGGAAGCTCAAACTGGCAAAAAGCCAGACGCGAATCGCGTTTAAGATCGCTTGCCGGCTCCAATGGGCGGTGCCGATACCTTGTTGTTTGGTCAGGCTGGTCAACGCTGCAGTTCCTCTAAAAAATCCGTAAGTCGCAATCGTCGATCTGCTAAATTGGAGATGAATCTCTCCATCACAAATCTCATTTCGCCGCGATACTCGCTGTCGATCGGTTCTGGCTCTTGGTCCCAGTCTGCGGTTGCGTACGAGATCAAGTACCCAAGTGTTGGATTCCTGATTCGAAGCACAAAGCGTTGGCCGGGCAAACAATTTGGACATAGAACGCCACCCGCAGCGATGCCGAGCCGCGTCCCCTCTCCATTCCGCTGCGACTCTACAGCATTTCCGCAGCTCGCGCATAGATGAAAAGTTGGCAAATGTCCGAGCAACTTCAGCAACTGCATTTCGAACCGCAAAACCACTTCCGGCGGGCTTTTCCCTGCATCAAGGTCCATCAGTGTTCGGTCGCTCATTTCAAAGAGATCGGCTACTTTTTGATGCTCTTCGGTCACTGTCAGCAGCAACTCCGCCACGTAATACCCGCAGTAAAGTGGCAACAATGAAATTTGAGCGGATCGAAACCGCCGAATCAGTTTGGATTCCGTCAATAGGTCGAGCGTGTCATTGCTCTTCTGAATAAAAACAATCTGCGACTTCGCTAGCAAATCAAGGGAGGACTCAAATGGACTGCGCAGTCTACGAGCCCCTTTGGCCACAGCCGAGACTTTGCCAAAATGGCGAGTAAAGAGCGTGACTACAAAACTGGTTTCACTCCATGGGACCGCCCTGAGTACGATCGCTTCACTTTTTTCCGATGACATCGAATCCCTGAACGGTTTTGGAAAGTTTCATCCGTAGTCCATCAACCCATAGCTTATGCGACTAACAACAGCGAGCAAACCCTAAGACGAGCGGCAGCATGAGATATACCCGTAGCACAGGCTGCTAGCCTGTGGCCTAAGCTTCCAGCTTGCGACCCCGCGTCTCATTCACTCAAATTGGGGATGAATTTTTCGGATTTTTGAATATATTAGGGCCGATTCGATTTGATTTCGTTCAGCCTTTGTTGGAAAGCTTCGCACTGCATGCCGCAGATTACTATTCAAGAATTGACCATTAGCTATCGCGGTCCGAGTTTATTATCTGCCGTTTCCTGTCGGATTGAACCCGGCGAACACATCGGATTGCTCGGCCGCAATGGGAGCGGCAAGACAACCTTCATGCGGTTGATTTCAGGCCAAGAGCGACCGGAGTCGGGCAAGATCGAACTCAGCGACGGTACGCGAATCGCCATCCTACCCCAAGACGTTCCTCTCGACATCGCCGGCAAAGTTGCGGAAATCATTGCCAGAGGACTACCTAAAAGCTTGCACGATCTAGAACACCACTGGGAACGCGACCAAATGGTCGATCGAATCTTGTCCCAAATGGAGATTGATGGAACGGCCGATTTTCAACGGCTTTCAACAGGCATGAAGCGCCGTGTGTTGTTAGCGCAAGCCATTGTGAGCAAGCCAGATGTTTTGTTGCTCGACGAACCAACCAACCATTTGGATATCGACGCGATCACTTGGCTAGAAGGCTTTTTGGGATCCTTGACGACGACCTTGCTCTTCGTCACGCACGACCGTGCCTTTTTAACGAAACTCGCCGAGCGTATTCTTGAGATTGACCGGGGCAAGCTCTTTGATTGGGCGTGCGACTACCCTACTTTTCTTAAGCGAAAGGAACTCGCATTGCTTGCCGAAGAAAAGCAAAATGCATTGTTCGACAAGAAACTGGCGGAAGAGGAAGTTTGGATTCGAACCGGAGTAAAGGCGCGTCGAACTCGCAATGAAGGTCGCGTACGAGCCTTGGAAGCATTGCGTCTAACACACGCGGCACGTCGCAAGTCGGAGGGCAATGTTCGATTGCAAATCGATTCGGGCGAACGCAGCGGAATGCTTGTCTGCGATCTCAAAGAGGCTTCGTTTGGCTATGATAAAAAGACGATCATTCCTCCGCTTAGTATGACGATTATGCGAGGCGACAAGCTTGGCATCATCGGACGGAACGGGGCGGGGAAATCAACGTTGCTGAAGGGCTTACTCGGTCGACTCGCACCGATGCAAGGAACTGTCAAACTGGGTACGAAATTGGAGATCGCATACTTCGACCAAACCCGTGAGATTTTGGACCTAGACAAGACGGCCGAAGAGAACGTAGGTCAAGGCAAGACGAATATCATGATCAATGGACGCTCGAAACATATCATCGGCTATCTTCAGGACTTTCTCTTTACGCCGGAACAAGCCCGATCGCCCATCCGTTTTTTCTCGGGCGGGCAACGAAACCGACTTTTGCTTGCCAAGCTGTTTGCAAGACCCGCAAACATGCTAGTGATGGATGAACCGACCAATGATCTGGACACCGAATCGCTAGAGTTGCTGGAAGAGCGCTTGGTCGAATATGAGGGTACCGTTTTGATCGTCAGCCACGATAGAGCCTTCCTAAACAATGTAGTTACCAGCACTGTCGTGTTCGAAGAGACTGGGATCAAAGAATACGTTGGAGGTTACGATGACTGGCTTCGTCAACGCAAAGCTGCCAAGAAAAAGGGTGAAAAAACGACGGAAGAGAATCGTCCACAAGCCTCGGCACCCAAACAGCGAACGATGGGCGCAAACGATTCAGTGGCTGTCGCAAAAAAGCTGAGCTTCAAAGAGCGAAGTGAGTTGGAGAAGATTCCCAGTTTGATCGAGCAATACGAATCGGAACAACGAGCGACACATGCCAAGATGCAGCAACCGGAATACTTCAAACAACCGCAATCGAAGATAGCACAGGACCAAACACGCCTCGGCACCTTGGACGACCTGTTGGTCGCAGCCTACGCACGCTGGGATGAGCTAGTCGCCCGCGAGTCATGAGGAGCCAAGATGGTAACCCGACGCGTAAGCGAGGGACCTGCGAAATTGTCCCTCGCTTACGCTCTTACGCTTCGGGTTGGGATACTGCAATCTGCCGCTCGCCTAAAAAATCGATGAATTGGAAAGGTAGCCATGAGCACAGAAACCACTGCCGGAGAACAACGGGTTTTGCTTCGTTCGATTTCCTGGAAGACCTATGAAACATTGGCAAACAATCCAGATAGCGCAGGGCGATTGTTGACGTACGATCAAGGACTATTGGAAATCATGTCGCCATCGAGAGCTCACGAGTCGGACAAATCGATACTTGGTCGCATGGTGGAGATGTTTAGTCTGCACCACGACATCGATATTTGTTCGTCTGCGTCTACTACCTTTAAACGGAAAGATCTGGAGCGTGGCTTTGAAGCCGATGAGTCGTATTACATTCGCAATGAGTTGATCGTTCGAAACAAGCGCGAGATCGATTTGTTGGTGGATCCACCACCCGATCTGGTTATTGAAATTGAAATGACGCGTTCGGCGATCAACAAACTCGCCTTGTTCGCGTCGATTGGTATCCCAGAAGTTTGGCGATATGATGGAAAGAAACTGTGGCTCGGTCGCCTGACTGGGGACATCTATGAACCGGGCCATTGTAGCATCGAATTGCCCGGGTTTCCTATCGACATCGCCGTCGAAATCCTTCAATCGATCGGCTCAGCAAGCGAAACAGAACTGATTCGCCGCTTCGTCAAGGCTTGCTGATTTGACATTTCCACCTCTGCGAGCGTTTGCCGGAATCGCTTCATCGGCCCTCCTCTAGATGGCCTTAAAAACCAAAGGTTTTTGAATTGCGAACGGCACATGGAATGTGCCTGCTACTATGACCTGTTAGGCTGCGGCTAAATCGTCGGCTCGTTCTGTCACTTTTTCGAGTACATCGAGTAGTACACGATCGCACTCGATCCCTTCCGCTTGAGCTTCGAAGTTCAGCAGGACTCGATGACGCAGGGCTGGCAAATAGACACGCCGAACATCCTCGAAGCTGACATTGTAACGCCCGTCTAACAAGGCCCGAACCTTCGATGCCAACGCAATCGTTTGGGCACCACGCGGACTAGCACCCCATCGAATGTACTGATTGGTTACATCCGTAGAAAATTTGCCCCCCGGATGCGTCGCAAGGATGAGTCTTGCAATGTAATCCTGAACGTGCTTGGCAAGGACGACCTGCCGAACCAGTTGTTGCCAGTGCTTGATCTCTTCGCCGTCCATTACTTTTTCAGGCGTGATAATCGTGCCACGCGTGGTGCGTTCGATAATCGTATTGAGCTCTTCGCGCGTCGAATAACCGATAACCAGTTTGAACAAGAAACGGTCGAGTTGGGCTTCCGGAAGTGGGTAGGTTCCTTCTTGCTCGATCGGGTTTTGTGTTGCCAGTACGAAAAATGGCTTCTTGAGTTCGTAACGATTGCCCGAGACCGTTACTGTCCCCTCCTGCATCGTTTCAAGAAGTGCGGACTGCGTTTTCGGTGTGGCGCGATTGATCTCGTCCGCCAAGCAAATTTGGGTAAAAATGGGCCCCTTCTGAAACTGGAACTCGCGACGACCATCGTTCTCTACAATCATGTTTGTTCCGAGAATATCGGAGGGCATCAAGTCCGGTGTGAATTGGATGCGATTGAAATCGAGGGACAGCGTCTCGGAAAGTGTCTTGATGAGCATCGTCTTGCCGAGTCCTGGTACACCTTCTAGCAAGCAATGTCCTCCGACGAAGACCGCCGTCAGCACTCCGTTGACGATGTCGTCGTGCCCAACGATCACGCGACCGATTTGCTCGCGTACGGCAAGATATCGGTTTCGAAATGTTTCTGCCTGCTGCTGCATCGATTCGGCGACGTTACTCATGTAGCTTTCCTGTTTAATCCTATGTGTTCTTCTTTGCTTTTCGTTTCGCATCCAACAACCGCGAAGTATAACTCTGCTCTTCTTCAACGCCCATGCTTGGTTTGTTCGCGAGCGGTCCTTCGGTTCGGTTCGATTTCTGGTCGTTCGCACCAAAGGCGTCGGCGGCAGAGGTTGCACTGGCCGCAAAGCCCTGTTCCGACTCAAATTGGGTGCTGGCCCGTTGTTTGTCGAGATCGTCGCTGACGTTGAGCTTGCTATTGCGGAGGCGGTCCATGCGACTCTTCGTGACGCCGTCAATCGCTTTCGATTTATCGCGACTGACACGAAGTTTTTGTGCGATGAATCGAATAGGCAGTCCCAAATCGACGGCGACTCTGCGAACAAAAACATCGCCGAAGAACAGTGTCGCACCGATCAGCACAGCCAGCGGCCAAATATCCATCAAACTCTTGGCGGGCGGCAAGCCCGGTCGGTAGCTATCCACCGCCAATAGTTCTTTGAGCGATTCGTTTTCAAGCGATTGCGAAAGATTCCCGGCTTGACCACCCGCCGGCTTTCTCAGGGCAAGTGATTCCAGTAATTTCATATTCGCTTGCCGAACGCGGTATTCGTCGGAAAAGGGAACGGTGACGCCGGTCGTAATAGGAGGTTTTCCACCGCCGGGAACGATGCTAAGCATGTAGCTACCGGCTTGCTCCGGAGTCATCTCGCCAACGTAGCGGCCGGGCGCTTGCTGTCGCATTGCAAAGTTTGTGGGCTTGAGATTCGGTCCAACCGCGATCGCGTTCATGTCAAGGTAGTTGACAAATCGATCGTCTGCATCGAGTGCCGTGACAACGACTTGGACTCGTCCATCTTTGATGTTGGTTGAGATGTTGTATTTCGAATCATCGTTCGATGGGCGCATGGTCCAGCGTACCATTTGCGAAAAGAACTGGTCGTAGTAAGGCGAATTGACCCAGTCTCCAGCCCATCGCTTGCCAGCGTCCGTTGTGAACACGGCGGTGCGCCCGAGCCCGTATGTCCACGTGGCCAAGATCGAAGCCGTCGTTGGGTCGTCCGGTTTCGGCGATATCAGAGGCACTTCTACGAGCGGGCTATCCTTGCGCTCGGTCAGCACGAAGCCATTGATTTTCGGAAGTTGCCCCGTGATCCCAGACAGAATCTCGTGAGGTTGATTTATCCTAGGAATCACACCCCCTTCTGGTTCGTAGACCAGTGGTCCAGCGACACGGCGGGCTTCGCGCATAAAGATCTTAGGAAGAGCCGACGGGTTGGTGACCTTATAGAAATTGCCGCCCGTGAA
>JAIPFP010000284.1 GCA_021736575.1 Pirellula sp.
GGTGATCTGCTCCATCACTTCCAACGGATTAGAAACGCCCCCAGTCCAAAACGAGTCCCAAATCTTGTCGACTTTGCTCTTGATTTCGCCTGTGATCAACTCTGAGTACCTTTAATTGCTTTGGTTTGGACATGAGTTCGCCCAAATCAGGAGCGAAATTCAACCGTCCGCAAGTCTAGCAAACACCTTATCCCATAGATAGCGAGGGTATGAGATTAGGCAGGAACGTTTTCTGGACAAGACAAGCACGTGACGATCTACGTGCGATTCGAGATCATATCGCGCGTGACGCACCTGCAACCGCTGTCGCATTCTTGGTTCCGGTGAATTTGACTAATGTTGGCTCGCATCGTCATACCAGCACGTACGTTGCGATAGAGAACCGCGCATCCTTGTCCATCACATTCAATATTGCCGAAGGCAACGGACGCTTCACGAAGCCGGACGGCACGCATTTCTTTGGGATCGCACGGGGCTCCGTGCAACAATGCGTTCCGCAACCGGAACTAGCACGACGACGGAAACGAGTCTCAGATGAAAATCACGCGAAACTCTTGCAGCAGCTCGAGGAAATTTCACGCATGAAAGAATTTTACTCACTTGGAGTAGGTCCGACACAGCGCGACAGTCAGTTGAAGTGCTTCTTAGGTTTTTTCGGCTGTAATGGGAGACTACGGAACAGCGTTAGCTTTGGCGGGAACACGGGCTGGATGTTGTGCGAGAGTTGAAGGAAGAGATTGAACGGTTGCGAGCAGATGTCAAGGAACTTAGCCAGATGGTTGAGAAACGCGGATAACAGGTTAACTCAGCTGCTGGGAGACGAACTCTCCAAGGCTGATTCTTGCTGGTACATCTAGTCCTAGGCGGTGTGAGACACTTGCGAGCAGCTATCGGTTTACCGCCCCGCCCGATGAGCAGTACGTTTACCAATGACTTAGTGGTTCAGAATGTCAAGTTGATATCGACTCGCCTACACAACTAGATTGTCGTCACACCAATTCCAACAGACATCACGCCGCCGCGCATCTCGGGAATTTGCCTGTTCAGGTTGCAATTCGTTGCCGCGGCGTTATTTCTAAAAAGAATTGCGGAAAAACTCCAATGTCAAAATAACCTGTCGGATCGTTTCGTGTTCGGGAACCTGCGACGAGCAAAAGCCAAGCCCGCCAAACCCATAGACCACAAGCCTAGGGTTGCTGGTTCGGGAACTGGCTTAAGTTGAACATTGTCAATCCCAAGCACAGAGTCCTGGACCAAATCAAACCGGTTTCGAAGTCCGGCCTCAAGCGTGTAGGTGCCGCTACTATTAATGAGATACGAAAATGGCGTCCAAGGAGTCCCGCTAGAATTGCCATTGGTATTACCAAGGGCACCAACGCTACTCTGGAAGAGAATTGCGTTTCCAAGGGTGATTCGAACATAACCGTCATCATTGGCTGGAAGATAGTCTTCTGTCGAGAAGAACGCATAACCCGTAAGCATCTCGCCCGCACTCGCGGTGAAGGTTTGTGACAGCGTTTGATAAACGTCGGTGGTCCCTCCCGTAATCTGGGCAAAGAAGGCTCCTTCAACGGGATTGTAATTGCTGTACGTAGGTAATGTATTAACGAAAGAAGCTACTACATCAACGCTGCCAGAGCCAGTCACGGCCGTCTGCCAACCAGTCAGACCATTCTCAAAACTGCCATTAACAAAGCCCCCCTGGGCCTGCCCGGCAATCGTCGCCAGCGTCAGACCAATCATACACAGATATCTTGTTACCATTTTTCTAGCCTTTATCTCAACTTTAAACACACAGGGCTTCAGCCGAACCAACAACTAGTCGACACCGCTAGCCGAACGAGACTCCAAACGGTGATGATAACGCAAACGCGAGCAATCCTCAACTCCGCGATGACGACAGGTCAAACATGACCGAAAGTTGCTGGTCACTTGTGAATCGAGCGATCCTAATCCTTGACTTTGGCGTGTTGTTTTCCCCACACGGCCGCGCCCATTGCACCTGCATCATCTCCCAGTTTTGCCATCTTGATTTCGAACATTTCGCTGTAGCAAGGCAGCACGTTATTCTTTGCGATCTGCATCACTTCTTCGAGATAGATTTCGTGTAATGCTTCCACTAGACCACCACCTAGTATGATGATTTCTGGGCACAGCATATGCACTAAATTGACCACGGCATATCCGACGGTTTGTGCCGATTGACGTACCACCCTTTCGACGGACTTGTCTCCCTCGCGAATGGCAGCCGCAAGCACCTTGCTCCGAATCTGTGCAATGTCGGTTCCGACAGCTCGCAAAAGACTGGGTGCTTCACCGCGATAAGCAAGTTTGGCGCATTCGGCCGCGATCGCCAAACGGCTAGCTTCGCTTTCTAATGTACCGGTCATTTCTGTTCCGCTGCTTCGACCCGACGTAGCGATCTTGGTATGTCCAATTTCCATTGCAGAAGAGCGTTTACCACGAAGGATCTTTCCTTCGTAAACGAATCCACCACCAATACCCGTTCCAGGAAAAATACCCGCAACACTTCGAGCCCCTATGGCGACTCCGAGCGAATACTCACCGAATACACCTGCATCGACGTCGTTTAGAACAGAAACTGGGCAATCCAATTCGTCTTCGAGCATAGCGGCTAGCGCAACGTTTTTCCAACCCAAGTTCACGGCGACATTCACCACGCCGTTGTCCATGTCGACTGGGCCAGGACAACCAATTCCAAGTGAACGCAAATCATTGATCGGGAGATCGTTTTCCGAGAAGGTTTCGCGAATCAGTTCCGCAATTCGGACGACACCGGCTTGGGCTCCTTCCGTTCCCTTGGTTTTCTTTCGCTTGCGTGCGACGATTCGGTTGGTGTCGTCCATCACGACGCAGAGCATTTTCGTACCACCCAAGTCGAAACCACATGATAACGGATTCTGCATACTATTCTCGAAACGGTCTCAAATGGGTTGATCAGCTGCAAAGCCTTGCAAGACAAATTGTAGTCAAAGCCCTAGGATTCGAAAGGACACAACTATTCCGTCTATTCCGTCGGCAATTCCAGCAAGCGAGCCATTCGATGGAAATCACTATCGGATTCGATAAAGCGAACTTTCGTCACCAGAGTGACCGGATCCACGAGGTCCTCAAACGGAACGAATGAAAGGTTAAATTGACCGCCAACCGATATCATGACTCCATTGAGTTTCTCGTCGATCAAAGCCCGATAGGCTCCAATGCCGATCTGGGATCCAAGCATCACATCGAAGGCAGTCGGTATGCAGCATCGGGATTCATAGCCCAATTGCAATCCGTTTATTTTCCGAGTCTTGCCGGTCTTTTTCTTGTAGGCGTCTCCCAAAAGGACTGCGAACGCCTTGCCAATCGCGATGCTGGAGATAGCGATATGCCCATGGTCATCTCTGCTGATGCCTTCGAGATAGGAGTTGGGAAGATACTCAGCAAGCCCTTCGGCAATTACAATCACTCCATAGTTTCGGCCAATTTTCTCCCGAGCGATCATCATCGAAACCATCTTTCCGATGACGGCATCGAGGTTCATGACTGTGCGCGTTTTCAGAGTTCCATCCGGGAGAGTAACGGTTTCGGTGTTTCGCAATGGTCCCGTAATGTTCTCTACGCTGAGTACCATACAAGCGTCACCCGCGATCGCGGAACCATAGGCTAACCAACCCGCAGATCGCCCCATCGCCTCGCAAAGAAAATAAGCTTGCCCAGCCGAAGCATCGCGGTTGAGATTCCTGATCTCGCCAGCTAAGGTTTCAGCCGCACTAAAGTAGCCGAAAGTGAAATCGATACCAGGGTAATCGTTGTCGATCGTTTTCGGCAAATGGATGACCGGCATTCGGACTTGGTCGGATGGAAGCGTGTCTTGAAATAGCTTCATTTTGTTAGCCGTTTTGAGCGTATCGTCGCCACCGATACTCACCAAGGCATCGACACCAAGCGATCGCAGCGCACGGTAAACGCGATGAAGTGGTGCTGATTTTTCTGGGTCGACGAGGTGGGCTGGGCTCGATACCGCTTTGCCTGGATTAGACCGAGCGGTTCCAATCATAATTCCCGGTTCTGTTCGCGAGAACTCAAGGCGTTCCAGAGTAAACTTGATGAAATGTTTGCCTTCCACAAGAGGCGACTCGGGCTCGAAATCAATGAGGTTCGAATAGCCATGCTTGATGCCTATGACTTCCACGCCAGCATTCATCAGTGTGAATGCAGCCGACGTTATCACGGCATTGGCTGCTGGCGCAGGTCCACCTGCAAACAAAATCGCCACTCGTTGGATAGCAGTCATTCGTGGTCGCTCTCAAAGGATCAGAGTCAGAAAAAGAATCAAAAAACAGCAAAACGATTCGAGATTGTAGCCTTGGACGATGGAAAGTCCAACGGTGGTGCAAGCCTGGCAATCTAGGTTATCTGTTCCCTCTTTTCGGTTTATTCCTAGACGAATTCGGATATGGCATCTTTGAGGGCCTTGATGGTTGAACGGATGAGATCGAAAGTTCCGAATGTAACATTTGTTGCGTTCCCTTCTCGTCCAGAGAACTTGGCTGGGAACACAGCATCCCCTATTTATGTTTGGAAGTGGACGTGCCAACTACTGCTCAACCCCGATCCAGCAAACAATCGCAATCGTTTATTCGAACGCGTTCTTGCGTGGCAATCGCCTTGGCAGTCGGTTTTCATTCCGCAATTTCAACATCGGACGCTTTAGGTCAATATGGCAATGGCGAGTTTCCCGCGTCACCCTTTTCAAATCGACCGATCGCAACGCCGAAATCATCCGAACCTCAAGCGGTTAGCGTCCACGATTTCGTGCGTCAACCGAAGCCCAGTGAATCGAGGAACCGCAGCGAGCGTCCCACACAAGAGTTTCGTCGTCCGGCTCAAGTTACGCTGATGGGCCCAATCGTCCCTCCCAAAGCGTCGACCAGTGTCGAACTGCCAATGGACGGACAACCGTTCCAAACGCCTCGAGTCGATGGGGCTCCGTCGGATGGTAGCAAACTCATATTCCCGAATGATGCCAGTCCCAATGAGGTCCGCCCCAATGAGGCCCGTCCCAATGAGGCCAGTATTCGCGGCCTACCTCAGAGCTCTTTCGTTCATTCGACCGCCGCACCTACGCACGCGTTGACCCAGAAAACGCCAATCGAAGCACAATCCGATTGGCATCGCGTGCAGGTGGGCGGTCAAAATTTGGGACTTCCCTATCGAGAGGAGGACTCGATGCAGCCATTGCCATCGACGATGGTGGCGGCCACTGCTCGGGCGAGTGTTCGCGCAGCCGATCCCACACGCTTTGGAGAGGAAGGGGTTGATCGGACAAACAGCCCTACGACGCCTCGTAAAACTGCATTCGATGAATCCAAGATGCAGCGAGATGCGATTGCGGAACGCGTCAGTTCCGAATTGGCTTCGCAAAACCCCAGATCCTCTACAAGAGCTCCAGAGAGTTTGGAATCGCCGCCAGGCTGGGCGGCTGTAGAGCAAGAACTGAAGTTAAGACTAGAGCGCTGCGATTCATTGCTCAGGCGAGGCGCCATCCATAGCGCTCGCGACGAAGCGGTACAAGGAATGCGTCGCCTTGGCCGCACGCTGGATGCTCATCGTCCTAGTTTGATTAGTTCAGCAGCATTTGAAAAAGCGTTGACCGCTTTACGCGAAGAAGTGGACTTTCACAATCTGGTTGGTAATTGTCACGCGGATGCAATTCCTTCGTTGGTAGCGTCTCATTCGACGGAGGCCCTCAAAGGTCGTCCGCTCGACGGCGTCGCTCCAGAGATCGCATCGCAACACTATCGCAATTATGCAAGATACGAATTTGTGGTTGCCTCGGATGGTCACAAATGGTCTTCGGATTTGCTCTACGCATATGGGAAAACGTTGGAAAAGGAAGCTGAGCTCGAGCCGGATAGAGCGTTCTTGCTTCTCGCGCAATCGGTTGCATGTTATCAAGCGGCCACGCAAGTCTCGCCTTCTCAAAGCGACGCAGCAAATCAACTAGGCTATGTACTCATTCGTCTAGACCGTATCGATGACGCCTACCAAGCACTGATCTCATCGATAAAGCAAAAACCAACGGCGAACGCATGGAATAACTTGGCGGAAATCTACCGTCGTCGCGGTGCCGCATCGGACGCACAATACGCTACTCAACAAGCCAAGGCGATTAAAAATTCGCAACAAACTTTTTCTTATGAAAACCCCGAAATCACGGAAGTGGATTCTGTCACGTTTGCGAAGTATAGCCCGATGCAAATGCAAACTTCTTCGGCAACCATTGCCGCCGCCGGAGTGACGAATACCATTCCTCCAGCGACGGTAAAGAACACGAACGCGGCCAGCAATAGCCTGTTTCAAAAAATATTCCGCCGATGACCAAAACAATTCAAATTGAACTTAATAACGCCTCGCGAACATTGGCTCGATGGTTGACCATCCGTTCGGTGATTCATGTGCCAAGCCAAGTTCTCAATCGAATTTGCCAACCGATCATGAACATTCCTTGGTCGGCTTGGAAAGGGTCGATTGGCCTGGTCTTGTTTCATTCTGCAATGTTGGTCCCACATGCAAATGCGCAGAACCTGAGCGACGAAAAGTCGAACGTACCGGCTCAGTTTGCTCTAAGTCCAAACGCACAGACTAGTGAGAGGCAGACAACGGCTATTCAAATGTGCCCGCCACAGCAGCCAACCGGTGTCACTTCGGGGGCATGCAAACCATGCATTACTGGAGTCGATTGTGCCCAAGGCCCAAATGGTGAAAAACGCTGGCACGATGCGCAAGGCATCGATTTTGGACCTCTTTGGCACGGAGAATACATTGGCCCAATTCGATTGCCCTCCCTATTGGAGTATCGCGTCCGAATCAACGACGAGGTTTTGGTTACCTATATACCCAATCGGCAGGTCGTACCCGACGAATACAAATTGACTCCTGGCGACGAACTCAACATCAATTCTGTCTCGGATGATACAATCAAACGCGAGAGAGTCCAAATCCAGCCAGATGGAACCATTGTTGTTCCGTTGATCGTCGATACCAGGATCATGGCAGCGGGGAAATCCATTGGACAGCTCAGAAGAGATCTGGAAGTAGCTTTCAAAAAATACATCAGCAACCCAGCCATTAACGTCGAGCCCTTCAAAGTGAACACGGCTGTTGAAGATCTGAAGGATGCAGTCAATGGCCCGTTCGCAGCGGGGGGGCGTGTATTGACAACGGTTGTGAACCCGGATGGAAGAATCCAACTGGTTGGTATTGGCAGTGTTTACGTATTGGGCATGACACTCGAAGAAATCAAGCGAGAACTCAATCTTCGATATCGGAGTAAGTTTGTCGGAATCGAAGTCGAGCCAAGGCTTTCAAGAACGGCTCCACATTTTCTTTTCGTCTTTGGCGAAGTCGCCACGCAAGGTCGATTCGAAATGAATGGCCCTACTACCGTAACCCAAGGTTTAGCGTTGGCGGGAGGTCTGAAATTAGGAGCAAACAACCGACAAGTCGTTATTTTTCGAAGGGCAGAAGATTGGAGACTTGTTTCTACGATTTTGGACTTAAGAGGCGGGCAGTTGGGTAAACGTCCGAATCCGTCCGATGAAATATGGCTCCGCGACAGCGACTTGATCATTGTTCCACCGAAACCGATCAAATTGTTTGGCAACGCGGTACAGCAAGTATTCACAGACGGATTGTATCGAATTGTACCCTTCCAAGTCATCTCACTGCAGAAGAGCTCTTTTTAAAGTGGGATAGCTTCGAGCCTGTCCTTTCCAGCTCGGCAAGCTGGACGCTTAACCCACGAATGGGTCAACCTATTCTTTCACTCCCTGAAGACAAACCATCATGAGTACCGATTACAAAGTTGTTCG
>JAIPFP010000285.1 GCA_021736575.1 Pirellula sp.
AACCGCCTGACGGCGAGAGTGTTTAGCCGACCAAACTTTGCTTCTCATGACACAAGGTCATGAGGGGCAATACCAGCCTGCTGCGCGGCATTCGACAACCCCGCTGAAGCCGCGGTACTAACACAGGACGAACCGTCCTTAGTCAGCAAGATGCTCTATCGCTGTCCATAGAACAAAACCATCGTTTTGGCGGACTCGCTCCGGTTTGACACGCCGGTGCTTCGAAAACGTCCCCAAAAATCAGCTTTGGACGAGTGAGTTAGACACACCGGAGCAGCTAGAAAAGTCACCGATCCCTAATTATTCGCCCAACTAATCCTTACAGAATCAAGTGCTGTGCGGCCTCGTGCAAGTGTTCTGCTTGGAGACTTTCAGCAACATTAAGATCCTTGATCGCTAAAGCCGATCGGATATCCGCCCCTTTGCAAAAGCACGGTCATTCCCGTTAGGTAGGAAACGCTAACGTCCGATGCGCGTCCGTCTTCCTCAACGCCGTGGCCGAGGTCAAGAAGACAAACCTACGGCGATGGCTCAAGGAGTCCCAATCGATCCAATGGGACTACATGAATATCGTCAAGAGAAAAGGTCAGCTTGTCCGTCTTCAAATTGAAGTAACATGACAGCCGTCTGTATGCCGCCATGCGAGAGGGCAAACTGATTTACGTTGTCCTCGGGAGCTAGTATCCACTGATTTGTCACGCGGGAGCGCTCGCAAGGACTATCGTTTCGTCAATCATAGGCAGCGTCACCTCGCGGTACGTTCTGCCGAGGAAGCCAGGTTTCTGTGACGAGAATGATTCTTGCGTGTCATTCATTTGCTAGAATGGTGGCATGAAACGGCATGTCGCTTCGATTATCGAAACACCCAGCTCCTTGTCAACAGAAGTCTTTCATATTGCATTGTTGTTTCCTTCGCAGTTGACCTACGAACTCCAGCACAAGTGGATCGACAAAGATCTGTCGGAGTTGCAGGAGAGTGTTGTGATCAGTTGACTGGTTGCCAGTAAGCATGCATCGCCGCGTTGCCAGCGGGGACGTCTGTCAGCGCGTGCACTTTTCGATCCGACAAACGCATCACTAAGGGATTTCGCACGCCATCTCGTTTCGAATCGTTGCATCGCCGCGAATCACGAACGAGCGAATGTCGATTCACGAGTGGCCGGATAACGATGACTGAACGATTCGGGTTGAGCCAATGTCTGGCTCCGCGACAAACAAGCCTCGAAAAGACTTGAATCCCATCCACCATCCGACCAGTGGCCCGCTGCCATGGCTTTCCAAACCGCGTCTCCGCGGAGCGCCTGCATCGCAACCACTCCAGTCTCGCCGCCGCGGCGTCGTTCGGCCATACACTGAATTACTTCCAGAGCGTGAAAATCATAGCTGTCAATGCTTCCGATCGAGACAACGAGAAGTTCTTCGACCTCTGCTCCGTACGGCATATCGATCGCTGGCATCCGCCACGTTACGGGCAGAGATGACCCAGCCGTAAATGCAAAATGCAATTCTCGGGAAATGTCGACCATCTCTTTCGCCCATTCCCATTTCCATGATAGATGTTTGTCGTTGAAGACAGGCACTGCACGCCCATCTTTTCGGAAAACGTCAGTGACCTGTTTGAAGAATTCGTAGCGAGGACCGGCGCACGACGGCCATGGGTGTTTCATCTCCAGCTTTGGGGTCTGGTTGTGCGATCCGTGAATTCATGCTGCGGGCAAGGACGAAAGAAGCGTGTTCGTCCGCATAGCGCTTTCGCAGGACACCGATCAGGTCGGTGAGATTCTGCTCGTATTGACCGGCCAGGGGAAAAGAATTCCATCGAATTGAGGAAGACGACGCATGTTGACGCCGTGACGCGAAAATTGGCAGCGCTTAAATCAATTCCGGCATCGGAACATGTCCGTCGACAAGATAGTGTGGTCGACCCGTCGGATCGTTCACCGTGGTCGTCACGGCATCAAGCCCCATTTGTCGATACAAAGTTGCGAAGACTTCACCAAAGTGCACCGGACGGTCCGCAATGGAACCACCCAGGCGATCAGTAGCTCCAATCACTTGACCTGTTCGCATGCCTCCGCCCGCAAGTAGTCCGCCGCCAACTTGAGGCCAGTGATCTCGACCGGCATCTTTATTAATCGTAGGAGTTCGCCCAAATTCACCCCAAGCGACCACTGAAACGTCTTTGTCCATGCCACGCGCGTGCAAGTCTTCTACCAAAGCGCTCATCCCTTGATCGAACAGTGGTCCATGCGTGTTTTTGAACTCCGAGAAATTGGAGCTATGAAAATCCCAGCGGCCGAAGTTCAGCGTAACACAGCGGGCACCGGCTTCGACTAATCTTCTTGCTAAAAGAAAATGCTCGAGATTTCTCGGAGCACCATCCCCATAATTCTTGACGTCTCCTGTTCCATACCTTTCGCGCGTCGCGGCATCTTCCTTGGATAAATCAAGCGCGTCAGTCAGGCGACTTGATGTCAGCACGTTTATCGCCTGCTGCTGAAACGAGTCTAATGCTGCAATGGAACCAGTCGCATCTAGATCGCGACGCATTTGATCCAGCGATGTCAACAGCTTGCGCCGATCGGCAAGTCGGTCGACCGAAATCCCTTGCAACTGCATATCCGCAATGGCCTCACCGTTCGGACGAAAGGCACTGTTACCGACTCCTAGAAATCCTGGATGCCCTGGCGAGCCGTAGGGAGGGTGTCCGGTCTTTGGTGTCAGCCCAATAAACGGCGGAATCTCCGGCGAGCGCGCACCTTGCAGCTTTGCCAATGTAGAACCAATGGATGGCCAGCCGCCTGGCGCTTGCTGTCGCTTGGAACGACCGGTATAGCAAATAAACGAATCATGATCACCGTCGGGCGAACCATAAACGGAACGCAGCGGCACCAGCTTGTCCATGATCTTGGCTAACCGCGGCAGGTGCTCGCAGATCTGAATCCCAGGCACATTGGTTCGGATGGGCAGAAACTCACCGCGGATTTCCGAAGGAGCATCCATCTTCAAGTCGTACATGTCTTGATGCGGAGGCGCGCCGCACATGTAGATCATGATGATCGCTTTTTTCGAGTCCCCAACGCCGCTAGCCGCTTCGGCTCGCAACAAATCAGGCAATGCTAATCCGCCCAAGCCCAAGGAGCCAATGGTCAAAAGTTCGCGCCGCGACCATCTTGTACACAGACGCTGCGGTTTTCCAAAAATCGACAACATGGGCGGCTCTCAGGAATAAAGGCGGGACGGCTAAGGCAGGAAGCTTCAGTATATCAAATTAGGATCGGCATTGCCTACGTTTTCTCTGGTCAGTTGACGACTAAAAAAGTATTTCTCCTGAAAACAGCTCATTCGTTGTAGAATGAATTGAGCATCGTGTTTGATTGATCGTATGCATTACAAATGCAAAGGCAAACCAGCAATGTTCAGCATTCAAGGCTCCCAGCGAACACTCTGTGACGGGCTCCATCGACGAGAGTTGCTTCGCATCGGTGGTCTAGGCGCTTTCGGTTGGGGGTTGAACGAACATCTGTTGGCCAACGAATTATCACCGAAGTCTGTCGGAACCCCGGCATCCTTTGGCAAAGCCAAGGCCTGCATTCTGATCTTTCTCTACGGGTCACCGTCACAGCATGAAACGTTCGATCCGAAGCCTGACGCACCGGCCGAAATTCAAGGAGAAATGAAGGCCATCGCAACAACAGTTCCGGGGATCAGCATTTGCGATCGACTTCCACGAACCGCGAGCATTATTGACAAAACGACAATCGTTCGTTCACTGAATCATCCCTATCCGCTTCATGGCGTGGCCTATGCTGTGAGCGGCTTGCCCACGTACACACCAGATCTAGAGGCCCGTCCACGAGATGCTCGGCATTGGCCATATATTGGCTCTGTAGTCGATTACGTTCGAACGCAAACTGCTAACGTGAACAAGAGTGACGCACCGATAAGCGAAATTCCTCGTCATATGGGCTTGCCATGGATGCTCAATTCCAAAACGGACATGCTGGTCAACGCTGGTCCGTTTTCCGGCTTCTTGAGCTCCAACCATGATCCTGTTTGGACAGATTTTATCGGTGCTGGAACACGCAAGGTTCCGAGGTATACAGACGATCAGAAGCAGGATTTCTTTGACCCGTATGGTGGCATTACAGCATCTGGCAAATTTGCATTGTCTGAGAATGCAACCTTACCAGAGAGTGTGTCAATTGAGCGATTGGGTCTTAGGCGGTCCCTTCTCGAACAGTTTAATAGTACACGTCGCGAAATCGATCGATCCACCAATCATGGGTTCGACGGGAAAAGGGAACAAGCCTACACGCTGTTAACTTCAACGAAGATTCAACAAGCACTCGACATTTCGAAAGAGTCCCAATCCCTCCGCGACGACTATGGAATGACTCTATTCGGACAGTCTTGCTTGGTCGCTAGACGCTTGATTGAGTCCGGAGTTACTTTCGTGTCCGTGTTTTGGGACGGCTTTGGACAATTCGGGAATTGTGCATGGGATACGCACAACAATCACTTTCCGCGAATGAAAGACTACCTACTGCCTGGCTTCGATGCAGCCTATCCTGCGCTAATTCGGGATTTGGAGCAACGCGGGCTATTGGACGATACGTTGGTTCTTTGCCTTAGCGAACATGGTCGCACACCGCAAATCGATTCTAAACCGAAGGGAGCCGGTAGGCATCATTGGTCACGAGCTTATTCCGCGATACTTGCTGGAGGGGGCATCGGTCGTGGCCAAGTCGTAGGCCGAACGGACAGCATAGGCGGAGATGTCATCGACAACCCTCTATCGCCGAAGGACATTCTTGCAACATCCTTTCACTTGTTGGGTATCGATCCGCATCTAACTGTACGAGACCTACTCGGACGACCGGTTCCAATTTCTGGTGACGGCAAAGTTCGGCACGAGTTGTTGGCGTAAGCACTGCGGCGGAAGTTCTAGCCGTAGTCGCCCTGAAAGGCTAGATGGAGATGCGGCTGAACTCGGCGAAACTGTTTACTATGGATACTATGGAAATCCGTTCGATCACAATGACTAAGCCGGAATTCAACGCACC
Organism: Pirellula sp.; assembly: GCA_021736575.1. Lineage (GTDB taxonomy): Bacteria > Planctomycetota > Planctomycetia > Pirellulales > Pirellulaceae > JBKCUI01. Next base: position 5,067 of record JAIPFP010000285.1, read on the forward strand.
ATGAAACACCCACTCGCCCCCAGCAACTCTGTAAGCCGCTTTAGCATCGTTCGCCTTGTGGCCTTCCGAAGTGGAATATATAGAAATCAAGAAGCTTCGTCTGGGTCGATTCTGTAAAACTGAACCGCTTCGCCAATTCGATCGATAATGGGGTTGCCGTGTCAAGAAATATCTACGCGTTGTTGGTCGGAATCAACGACTATTCGCAGGACGCGGGCAAGTTAAGTGGTTGCCTCAACGACTTCGATCATTTTTACGGCTACTTGACGCAGAACTTTGACCAGGGTCGACTCCACATCGAAATCCTCAAGGACGCCAATGCGACGCGGCCCAACATAATCAATCAGTTCCGCTCGCACTTGGGAAAGGCGAACGCGGACGATGCAGTCGTCTTCCATTACTGCGGCCACGGCGCTCGGTGGAAATCGGCCAAGCCGTTCGAGCAGTTCTATCCTGGCGGCATGGACGAGGGACTCGTCTGTTACGATAGCCGCAGTTCCGGCGGATTCGATCTGGCCGACAAGGAATTGGCCGCCTTGCTTGCAGAGTTGGCCCGGAACGAACCGTACATCGCCGTCATCCTCGATTGCTGTCATTCGGGTTCGGCCACTCGCGCCGATGATTTCACGCTGGGGGTGGAGATGCTGAACTTCTCCAGCACGCGCGGTGACAGCGAGAACATTCTGGAATTGACCGACATCCAGAACCCTGAGGTCCTCAAAGACAACCCGCTGGAAGTCGAATTAGACATCAATCTAGCGCAGGGCGAGATGATCTTACCGCTGGCGTTCGATAGCGAGTTCATCTTGCTGATCGGGGATCCTTCCCGGGACGACGAGGGCCGCACGCACATCAGCATCAGCGATATTCCCGAGATCCCTGACAATCGCCGCAGTCTGGGCCGGGCGCTGAAGCTGTACTTCTTCAAGACTTACTTGAAGCAGGATAACGTCAACCACCTTTGTTGGATCGAGTACAAGCCCGACGGCACTTTCGAGCGACATCGGAGCGACGTGGCCGAAAAGGTTGCCGCCGCGAAGAATGTAGTCCTGGCAATTCACGGAATCATCGGCAACACCGACTCGATCGTCCAAGGGCAACGAATTGCCAAGGCTGCGGACGGCAACAGTGTTGATCAGAAGTTCGACTTGGTCCTGACCTACGATTACGAGAACCTCAGCACGCCGATCTCGGAGACTGCCGTCAAGTTGAAAGACCAACTCGCCGCCGCCGGGCTCCGAAAACGGGCGTGAATTTGGAAATGCTCAAGTCCGAAACGGAGGCTATTGAATCGCATTTAGCGTCCTCAGGCCTTTGCGACGTTAGGATTGTTCCTAACGCAACTCTAGCAGAGGTTGTAAGTGCGATTAACGAACCAGCACTGAGGGATAGGGTGGCCATCGTTCACTACGCAGGGCACGCGAACGGCCAGGGAATTCAGTTACAGAGCAGCAATTCGATCCTGCAGGGCGAGACGGCCTACATGCGAGGGCTCGCGGAAGTGCTCAAACAGCAGCCTCACCTAAGACTGTTGTTCATCAACGGTTGTGCTTCGCGAGAACAAGTGCTGGAACTGACTCAGGCTGGAATCCCTCTGGTGATCGCGACCAACCGAGGCATCGATGACAAGGCTGCCTGTGGTTTCGCAGAGTGCTTCTATCGCACACTTAGCCAACAGGGATCGATTGTGGATGCGTTTCAGGTCGCTGCCGGGACGCTCAAGGCAACTACCGGAAACAACACTCGTGGTCTGTATTTTGGGGAATTTCACGGTTCAGCCGCAGCGACGAATAGCGAGCTCCCGTGGGAACTACATGGTCCCGATGCGGATCGACACTGGTCCCTGCGAGAGCCTTACTACCGTGGTACCGGTCCACGGTGGGATCACACGAAATTTACATTCAATCCAGATTCACCCTACCTAGGTCTGCGCTATTTCGCAGAAGAAGATAGTTCGCGATTCTTTGGGCGCGACGAATTCGTCCAGACACTGCTCACGGCCAGCGAGTCGGCTCCGTCGCTGTTGGTGATCGGTGCGTCCGGTACGGGGAAATCCTCCGTTGTTCGGGCGGGCATGATTCCTCACTGGAAAAAGAAACATGGCGGTGCGTCTCGAGACCGAGTATTTGTATTCACCCCTCAGGATGATCCGTTCGAGCAGTTGGCTACCGAATTGGCAAGTGTCGATAAGTTTGATCGCCAGAAGATTCGAAATATCCGCGAGACCGCATCACCGACAGCACTTCGCGATGCAGTCAAGACGTTCGGACAAGGCGAACCGTGGCTATTCTTCGTGGACCAATTTGAGCAGATTTTTACTCGGACAACGGACCAAAAGAAACGGGCAATCTTCCTCGATGCGATCACTGATCTCGCGAAGTCTGAACATCCCAATGTCTGCCTGGTGATCGCCATGCGAGACGATTTCTTCCCGCAGCTTCGCGACTATCCCGAATTATTCCCATTAACGGATAAGCACTGTTTCCGCGTTGCAGCTTTGAGTCGTGCTGCGCTTCAGGAAGTGATCGAGCGTCCAGCGGCGGAGCATGGAGTCACATTTCAGCCCGGATTGGTGGGAAACATTATTGAAGCCGTCGACCGACAACCCGGCGCACTACCACTGTTGCAGTTTTCTCTGGACGCCCTGTGGAAGGCAGAAGACTTATCTGACCACCTACTCAATGAGGCGACTTACCTTGACCTCGGTGGCGTGACGGGATCAATTGGGCGTCGACTTCAGAATTTATACGAGCAACAAGATCAGTCTGGAAGGGATCAATTTC
>JAIPFP010000286.1 GCA_021736575.1 Pirellula sp.
CTCCAGATGGATTGCTCTCCGAGGAGACACCATGCCACGACAGATAGTTTTTGAATTCGTCGATGACATCGAGAAACTTGCGTGCCGTTGCTAGGTCACGAACATTTCGGAGGATATATGCCTCAGCACCGACGGCTTCATCCGTTTCGGTCAACACGCCCGTGCCACCGTGGCGAATGACTTCATGCACCATTGCACCAGCAAGAGGGTTGCCGGAAACGCCCGAGAACGCGTCCGAACCACCGCATTGCAGCGCGACACGCAAACTGCTAAGTGGTTCCTCTGTGCGCGAGTGCGATGCAATATTCTTTGCAAAACCACGAACAATCTGCTCACCCTCCGCCAAACCGGCGGCAAGTCCACAGGGCAACGACAGAAACCGATGCGGCACATGTTCCAGTGGATAGTTGTTTGCCAGCATGAAGTCCTTGAGGCGTTCATTCGTGATCGGTTCGACTCCGTAATCCACTGCCAGTACCGCGCCAACGTTGGGATGAACGACAAAACCTGCCAGGGATCGCAGAACCTCATTGGTGTTATTGGGTTCGTTCGTGCCGCCACCTTCCGTGTGTGCAATCGCGACGATTCCATCGAGCGTTGGATACTCAGTCACGAGCGATTGCATTCTCGAAGCAAGTAGCCTTGCGAAGCTTGCGGTCCGAGAAGTGGTACCCAAGACAACGATGTAGTTTCGAGTACCGACTCCGCGTTTACCCGGTCGACGAAATCCAGAAAAGGTTCGCGGCACATCGACACGGATTACCCGCAGGCCGGCTTGAAAGGAGTTTTGTTCCAACGAATACGATTCAAGAAGATCGGAGAAGTTCGGCTTGGACGGCAGTACTGCGTTGGCAATTTGACGCACAGCGAGGGCTTCGAGCATCGACCGATTGCAAACGTATTCTCCGGCGGCGATATCGACCAGAGCAGTACCAAAGGGCAGCCCCCAAGAAAGTAGCGGTTCACCCGCAGTGATGGGGTGCACAGCAAAGCGGTGTCCCTCGAGAACCGTGTTCGCGAATATGCAATTGGAATTGGAAAGCGTCACGATCGTACCAACGTCAATTCGTCGGGTCGCTATGGCTACATTATCGTTCGGGGCAGGCAGCCGCGCGATCGAGGCTAAAGGAATGGGGTCCGTATTAATCCGTGAAATCCTTTTTTGCAATTGAGGGACGGCCAAATGAGGGACGGCCAAATGAGGGTCGGTTCGAGACAGGCCTTGGGAGCGAGTGCTTAGAAGTGTAACATTGTTGGCTCGCTTAAGACATAGTCCACAAAAGGAGTAGGCATAGAGCCACTGATTGGAATTAACGTTGCACAGGACCCTGCTCGTTCCCGGGCTCTGCCTGGGAACGCATTGGTATGGAGGCTCCTGCCTCCTGAGTTCACAAGCTAAGGATGCATTTCGGTGAGGCGGAGCCTCGCTTGCATTGAGTTACCAGGCAGAGCCTAGTAACTAGATTGCACAGTGCAACAAAACTTGCAATCCGTGTCACTAGTATTCAACGGCCTTGATTCCTTCTTTTGGTCTCTGCGGCTAAACTAAAGCACCGACGAACCAAACGGACTCTGGCAATGTCCCCAGTTTCTCGAAATCACCCTGCGTTTTACCACTACTTTACCCCTACTTTGCCCTTGTGAAATTGCGTTCTATGGACAAGCCAAACCTTTCAAGTTCCCTTCTTTCCTCCAGTGCGCTAATTGCGGATCCTAGAATTGCTCGCGCCAAAGAATTGTTGGCAGACGCTTTGAAAGAGCACAGCCTGAAGATTGATGCGATTCGTCCGCCGAATCCGGATCTCGTTCCAGAATACCAAGACTCACTGAGCCGACTTGCTGTGGCTCGAGGTGGTGCGCCTTACTTTCCCTACATTACGAGCGGGATTGGAAACGGCCCTTTTGTGGAGTTGGGCGACGGGAGCGTGAAGCTCGACTTTATCGTGGGAATCGGTGTTCACGGTCTTGGGCACAGCCATCCCGCCATGCTTGACGCGACGATCGACGCCGGGTTGGAAGACACGGTGATGCAAGGTAATCTTCAACACAATTCGGGGTCGTTGGCCATGTGTGAACGATTGCTCGAATTAGCCAATCAACAAGGTGCCAAGTTGGATCATTGCCTTTTGAGCACCAGCGGAGCGATGGCAAATGAAAACTCGCTCAAGATTGCGTTCCACAATCGCTTTCCAGCATCCCGAGTGATATGCATGGACAATTGCTTCGCAGGCCGAAGTTTAGCCTTGGCTCAGTTGACGGACCGGCCTGCCTACCGGGCTGGGCTTCCCAAAACGCTCGACGTCGACTTCATCCCCATGTTTCATCCGTCAGATCCTGAAGGGACTACGACGGGTGCCATCGAGACGCTTAAGAAACTATTGGCAAGACATCCCGGCGAATACGCTTGTCTGTGGCTCGAGCTTGTGGCCGGCGAAGGGGGATACTACCCGGGCACCAAACCTTACTTTGAGCAGCTATGCAAGATTTGTCATGAGCACAAAGTATTGATCATCTTTGATGAGGTGCAGACTTTCTCACGATTGAGTCAACCTTTTGCGTTCCAGCATTTTGGTCTTGATGCGTATGCAGATCTTGTGACCCTTGGCAAGATCACACAGGTTTGTGCAACTCTTTATGGTGAGTCGCTTAAACCGAAAGGCCCGGTACTCTCACAAACGTTTACCGGAGCAACTGCCTCGATTCGCTGCGGACTGGCAGTCCTCGATGAATTGGAATCGAAACAGTGCTTTGGGGCGGACGGTTGGAACATGCGTCGCCACCGATATTTCCGATCCAAATTAGAAGCGTTGGCACAAAAACATCCGGGCAAAATTTGCGGCCCGCATGGCGAAGGCATGATGATTGCATTTACACCTGGAAATGGTGGTGCCGACGAGGCCAAAGACATGCTCATGCGATTGTATCAATTGGGTCTAATGGGTTTTCTGGCGGGCGGCAATCCAACTCGAATTCGATTTCTGCCGCCGCCTGGCGTTACGACCGAAAAGCATATCGACTTGGCTTGCGAGATTATCGAAAAAGCTCTCGTTTAGAGTAACGACGCAGCGGACAAAGGTAGCAGTCACGCTCCGCCGTGCCGTTCGCAGTCAAGCTATTGCCAAGATTCTAGGTGGACGGCACATGGAATTTGCCTGCTACTTTAGGTGAACGGCACATGGAATGTGCCTACTACTTTGACTTTTATCGGCTGCGTCAGAGTGAGGACAGAGCCGTGTTCATTACCGGAAACGTTTTCGCTATAATGCAGCGAACCATTCCTCCCACTCTTTCAACCAGCGAGTTTGATTCACATGCGTTTTAGACTTTCTTTCATCGTTGCTTCTGCCTTTTTTTTCGTTTCAACAGGTGCTACTTTGCAATCGCAAGCCCAGGCTCCAAAGCGCACGCTTGGCACGATCGAGCGTTTCGACAGCCAACTTGATAAGCTGTTGGCTCCGGAGGCCAAGCTTGAAATACTGGCGGATGGATTCACTTGGACCGAAGGCCCAGTCTGGATGGGGGATGCCACCAATGGGCATTTGCTTTTTTCCGACATCCCACGAAACAGCATTTTCAAGTGGACCGCCAAGGATGGCATTCAGTTGTTCATGAATCCATCGGGATACACCGGCGTAACCTATTACGGCTTGGAACCCGGCAGCAATGGTCTCTTGAAAGATCTCGATGGCAACTTAGTCTTGTGTGAGCACGGTGATCGACGCGTAAGTGTTCTGACTCCGGGCGGTGGCAAACGAACCTTGGCAGACAACTATCAAGGCAAACGGCTCAATAGTCCAAACGATGCCGCGCTCAAGTCGAACGGCGATCTCTATTTCACGGATCCTCCTTATGGATTGCCATCTCGTGAAAATGATCCGCGACGCGAACTCGAACACTTTGGTGTTTATAGGATCTCCAAAAAGGATGGTTCTCTCACGTTGTTAACAACCGAATTGGCCCGCCCTAACGGCATAGGTTTTTCACCCGACGAAAAGACACTCTACGTCGCTCAGAGCGATCCAAAGAATGCCATCTGGATGAGCTTTGCGGTCCAAGCGGACGGAACGTTGAGCAAGGGAACCTTGTTTTATGACGCTACTAAGGAAGTTGGCAAGATGCCGGGCTTGCCCGATGGACTTTCGGTCGACACACAAGGGAACCTTTGGGCAAGTGGACCGGGTGGCATTTGGATTTTCAGCAAGGAAGCCAAGTTGTTGGGTCGCATCAACACCGGTGAGCGGACAAGCAACTGTGCCTTTGGCGAAGATGGAACGAGCCTGTTCGTCACGGCGGACAGCTACCTTTGTCGTATCGCCACGAAGGCTAAGGGGATGCCGTAGTGCCACTGATTGGAATGAACGTCGCACAGGAAACTACTCGTTCCCAGGCTCTGCCTGGGAACGCATTGGTGTGGAGGCTCCTGCCTCCCGAGTTTACAAACTAAGGATGCATTTCGGCGAGGCGGAGCGCGGAGCCTCGCTTGCATTGAGTTACCAGGCAGAGCCTGGTAACTAAGATTGCAGGGCGAAAGTTCTAGTCTTAAGGGCGACGATTTTTCCACATCCCTGCGACATGTTCGAGGAATGCTTGAAAACCATTGCATGTTTCATTGTCGCGGTCCTATATCTTTAGTAGACTTGAATCACCTGCAAGGCATTTCCCACGATTACGTTCGAGATGTGCAGGTCCGAGCTCATTTTTGTTCATTGGGAATGTGATGCGATCAATAGCCAGTGTTTTGGTGTTGCGGGTGATTTGGGCGGCAATGTTATTGCTGGCCGCTGCGGGGGATGTGGCTGCGGAGGATGCAACTGCGAACGATACCGTATCGTTCAATAGGGATGTCCGCCCGCTTTTGTCCGACCGTTGCTTTGCGTGTCACGGACCTCATGCAGCCAAACGCGAGGCGAAATTGCAACTGGACATTCCCCATGGAGATGAGGGGCCATTTCAACCGCGCGACGGACACCACGTGATTAAACCGGGTGATCCGGATTCCAGCGAACTCTGGCTACGACTGATCTCGGATGATTCTTCGCTGCACATGCCGCCCCCCGATTCGGGAAAGAAGCCTTTGACGCAAGAGCAGAGAGATTTGATTAGGCGATGGATTTTGCAGGGGGCAAATTACGAAAAATTTTGGTCGTTTGAATCACCAAGGCACCAGATATTGCCCTCAGTCAACGATACATCTTGGCCGGCGAATGAAATCGATCCGTTTGTTTTGGCAAATCTTGAGAAGAAAAAGTTGAAGCCCCAACCACCTGCAGACAAGCGGACGTTGGTTCGACGCGTTACATTCGACCTGACAGGATTGCCTCCAACGCGAGACGAGATTCAGCAGTTCGAGCAAGACAACGCGCCAGACGCTTATGCTCGCTTGGTCGACGATTTGTTATCTAGACCACAATACGGCGAACACATGGCTCGCTACTGGCTAGATCTCGTGCGATTCGCTGATACCAACGGAATGCATCATGATCACTATCGCGAGCAGTCGCAATATCGCGACTGGGTGATTCGTGCTTACAACTCCAATATGCCCTTTGATGAGTTTGTGACCGATCAGCTCGCAGGAGACTTGCGTGCCAATCCGACCACGGATCAAAAGGTTGCATCGGGCTACAACCGCCTACATATGGTGATGGACAAAGGGACGAATCCTCCTCAAGAAAGTTATACTCGCAACGTCGTGGACCAAGTATCTGCCTTTGGAACGATATTCATGGGGTTGACATTGGAGTGTGCCGTTTGCCATGACCACAAGTACGATCCAGTGAAGCAGAGCGACTTCTATCAGCTTTTCGCTTTCTTCAACAACATCGATGGTGATCCAGAGACACCCGGTCGCGATCAACAGCCACCTTACTTGCGGCTCCCGACGCCAGAGCAGGACGCGAGCTTGCATGAGTTTGAATCACTTCTTTCGAAGGTCAAGTCCGAGGTCGACGAGCTGAAACAATCGCTCAACGGAACATCAGGCGAGGACAAGGCCAGCGACGGCACCGCAACGGCTCGGGCAACTTTGGCGATGAAACTCAAGCAAAAGGAAGAGGAGTTAGGTCGCATTAAGGCATCGAGCGATGAATTGACTCGAACCATTCCTATAGCCCTCGTGATGAAGGAACGACCTGATGTGCGGCCGGCTTACATCCTTAATCGCGGAGCTTACGACCAGCCCGGCGATGTGGTTTCAAGAAACACGCCAGCTTTTCTGCCCCCATTGGAGTCAAAAGGGGAACTGAAGACTCGCTTTGACCTAGCGCGATGGGTGACTGACAAACAGCACCCGTTGATGGCGCGAGTGACGGTGAATCGTCTTTGGCAACAGTTTTTTGGAGTGGGACTTGTCAAAACCTCCGAAGATTTCGGCGCGCAGGGCGAGTATCCTAGTCACCCCGAATTGCTGGATCACTTGGCAAATACCTTCACCGATTCTGACTGGAACGTCAAATCACTCGTCCGGTCGATCGTGTTATCGCGGACTTACCAGCAATCTTCAAGCGTCTCGCCAGTTGAGTTTCGAGCCGATGCAGAGAATAGGCAACTCGCCAGAGGATCACGCATCCGGTTGGATTCTGAAGTGATTCGCGATCAAATCCTCTCGATCAGCGGACGGCTCAACAACGCGATGTACGGAAAAAGTGTGAAGCCGCCCCAGCCAGCCGATCTTTGGAAAACGGTTTCCATGGTCTCATCCTCTACCTACTCGTTCAAGGAGGATACGGGCGATAAAGTCTTTCGGCGAAGTTTTTACACATTTTGGAAGCGGGCTATGCCACCGCCTCAGATGACCATCTTTGACGCGCCCACCCGGGAAAGTTGTACTTCCCGACGAGAACGGACCAACACGCCGGTTCAGGCTTTGTTAACCATGAACGAGAGCCAGTATTTCGAAGCTGCTCGACACTTTGCACAGCAATTGTTATCCCCATCGGATCAAAGCGACGAGCAACGACTGAGCATCGCATTCGAGTCCGTCACGTCCCATGTTCCGGATGCCACAGAGCTAGTGGACTTGCGGAACGGACTTGAGGGTTTTCGCTCAATTTACCGGGATGACGTGGAAGCGGCTCGCGCGATAACGTCGGGCCTAACGTTAGCCAACGACGCACAGCGAGTTGAACTGGCTGCGTTCACGATGATTATCAATTCCCTGTTCAATCTCGATACAGCCAAAACACGTGAGTAGGTGATCCATGTCGGACGATCTCGTAGAGCAATATCAATGGCTTCAATCGCGGCGCCGGTTCTTAAATCGGGCTGGTATGGGGCTCGGGGCAACTGTACTGAGCTCCTTGGTTGCGAAACAAGCGAACGCAACCTTGCCAGAACTGCCACATTTTCGGCCACGCGCAAACCGCGTTATCTTTCTATTTATGGGTGGTGCGCCCAGTCAAATTGATTTGTATGACTACAAGCCTGGTTTAGAACAGAAATACAAGCAACCACTCCCGGACGAGGTTCGCGATGGCCAACGCGTAACGGCCATGACAGAGGGGAAGGAACATTTGATCCAGCCGTCGATCTTTAAATTCGCTCAGCAAGGGAATTGCGGCAGGTACATGAGCGAACTTCTCCCGCACTTGTCAACTGTGGCGGACGAATTGTGCTTTATCAAGTCGATGCGTACCGAAGCGATCAATCACGATGAAGGCAAGACTCAAATTTGTACCGGCTCTCAGATCCAGGGCAAACCTAGCCTGGGTGCCTGGTTGAGTTACGGTCTGGGCTCGCTCAACAGCAATCTTCCGGACTTCATTGTACTCAACTCGGCATTCTGGTCCGGAGATCAACAGAATGTGCAGGCCCTGTACAGCCGATTATGGGGCAC
>JAIPFP010000287.1 GCA_021736575.1 Pirellula sp.
TTTGATATCCGAAATGATCACATCGTACGGTTCGTCGAGGCAATTGCGAACCATCGAAACCGCTTGATCGCCATCGTCAGCGGTCTCCACAGTGCAACCGTATCGTTCGAGCAACGCATGTGCGTCGTTTCTGACTTGCTCATCCGCATCAACTACCAAAATGCGTTTATCAACAAGCTTGAAATGATGCTCCGACTGGCGGCCTGCTGGACATACGTCGGCTGGGCCTAACGTCTGCCCAATCTCTTGAATCGATTTTTTGATGTTGCGAGCCTTTGCCAAGACGCTCCTGAGTTTTGCGACGGTCTCGGTATCGTGACCAATGTACTTTTCCATCAAGTGCACGGCATCCAACAGCAGGTCATCAATGGGCAACGCGACAGCAGCATGGATCGCTTCGCAGCTTTGTTTGGCTGCATTGGTGCGCTGGGCAACAAGCAACTCCAACGTGTTCAGTGCGACGGCCACATCGCGAGCAAAAATTTCGAGGAACTGTTGGTCGCGATGTGTGAACGCGTTAAGCGATGGGCTTTCAACGTTGATCGTGCCGATGACGCTGTCGTGAAGCAAAATAGGGACCGTAAGTGAGCTGCGGGCACCTTTGAAGGCTTCTAGATACTTTGGATCTTTGGTGGTGTCATGACACAGATAGCTCTTTCCGCAGGCTGCAACGTATCCAGTCACTCCATTGCCTTGCGGACTCGCCATCAGCCGACGATCGGCAGCGGTCTGGTCGATGCCTACCGACAGCAATGGGATCAGGTTCCCGTTGGATTGCTCAAGCAATCGAATCTCGATAACCTCAACATTGAGCAGGTCTTGTGTGTAGTGCCGAATGTTGTCCTTGAGCAGATCGATCCGTTGTTCGACGTCCATCGCGAAGATCTCATCCGGCTTGAGATCCGTCAGCTTGGCGCCCGCTTGATGAATTGCGGCGAGTTTTTGCTCCTGGAGTATCTCTTCGGTTACGTCGCTGAGCCGAACCACAATTCTATCGAACTCAGTACCGGATCGCCCACCCGTTTTCGCGTTTAACGCGGCACTTGCGAGCGGTGCGGCATGGATGTGATAGTAACTCCCTTTTTGTGTTTGAAGGGTAGTGCTAGCATTTCTACCACTTGAGAAACAGGTTTGCAGCGGGCAATGATCAGCCCCGACGATTTCTGGATTGGCGAGTGCCGAATAGAAGTTCTCGCCCGTGCGATCAACGCCGCCGAACCATTCGTGAAAGCAATTGTTTGTCCAAAGGATGGTTAAGTCCGCTCCCAGGAGAGCTACACCGTCTGGCAAACAGTTCAAGACATCTTCGGCTACAATTCCAGCTATGCTGATTTTCGGCACCCCAACCTCCAGAACACGGTATACGTTGGCATCAATGCGCAACGTTTGAAAGCTGCAAACCTACAAGCTCAATCACGAACTACCCTATCAACAATATAGAGGACTATTCAATCGTAGCAATGTCGCTGACATGGAACGAGTGTTTCTAAGCGATAATTCCCACAAGTTTTTTTCGAACCCCTCTACAGATACTGCTGATGTCCAAGTTCTGCGAGTTGCTTTACAACTTCTCGCACTCGCTCCTCCTCCGACTTGGGTGCGACCAAAGTTGCGTCGGGAGTATGGACCACAATGGTGTCGTCCATCCCAATGGTAACAATCAAGTGATTCGCTTCGCTTCGAATGATCATGTTCGTCGAGTCGATGGAAAGGTAGGGTCCATCGACTGCATTGCCGTGTTGATCGGGCTCAATCAATCTTGCGATGGCTTGCCAACTACCGACGTCGTCCCACGAGAAAGGGGCTTCCACCACGACCACATTCTCGTGTCGTTCCATCACGGCAAAGTCGATCGACTTACCTTGGATCTTTTCGAATTGCTCGGAAAAGTTTTTTTGGAAGTTGCTTGTCCCGATGTGACGGGCGATGTTTACGATATGAGAGTGCATTTGTGGCTCGAATTTTGCCAATGCTTCTAGAATCGTTTTTGCTTTCCAGAGAAAAATACCGCTGTTCCAATAGAAAGTTCCGGCGTTGACATATTCCTCCGCAGTCTTCCTGTCGGGTTTTTCTCGGAAGCGATCCACTTTAAACGTCGCCGTTCCAGCGGTCCCTTCGATGGGGTTTCCTCGTTGGATGTAGCCGAACGATTCGGATGGATAACTGGGACGAATACCGAACGTTACAATGCGACTAGGATCCTCTTCGACTAGTTTTGCGCCTGCCCGGATCGCTCGGTGGAACTCCGATCTCGGCTCAATGACATGGTCGGATGGCATGACTACCATGATCCCGTCCTCGTCTGCCGCCTGAACCAACGACGCTGCCACACCGATGCAGGGGGCCGTGTCTCGCTTGAATGGTTCACCTACGATGTGCTCAATTGGAAGGTCGGGAAGCTGTTCTGCGACGGCATTGGTCAACTGATTATTCGTCAAAACCAAAACGTGTTCGCTCGAAACCAAGCCTTGCATGCGGTCGAACGTGGTTTGCAACATCGTTCGGGTTCCACCCATCTTGAGCAGTTGTTTTGGTTTGACCTGTCGACTTGCCGGCCAAAATCGAGTGCCGGATCCGCCGGCCATAATAACTGCATGAAGCATGAATGGTTCCTGTTTGAAAGCTGCGCAAAACCCGTTTGAAAGCTACGCAAAACCTGTTTGAAAGCTACGCAAAATAGGTGTCGACTCGGATATGACAAGGCGTCTGGATTTTCTGCCGGACTTCATCGGCGTCGAGGGCCCAGTTAGGATTAATCTCAACTTTGACGTTTTCTTCGATGGAAATGCCAGCATGCTCAAGCCATTGGCGATGCTGTTGGACTAACGCATTGCGTGTCGTCGTGGGGGTATCGGTCGCAGAGCCTTCTGCGTTTTTCACTGGCGCGAACACGTCAGCCGGGTTACCCTCCACCACGATGGATCGTTCCGCCAGCGGCAACAAGTCGAAGACAAATCGCTCGAATTTGATCGCATTCGGGGCGGCTGGCTTCACAACGTTACCGTTGTGATCGACGAATGGCACTGACTTCATCGCACGGTGGAATGGCAAACAATCACTCTTTTGCGCAGCATGTTCTAGGAATTTTCGTTCCAGCACGTGGATGGCAATGTTCCCTGCCCAGAGTTGCAGACTTCCATCCGGATGCGTGCGATGTGCCGCCTCATCGGTTAAGTCGCTATATTCAATAATGTGTGTGCGACCATCGATCGAGACGACATTGCCAACCTTTTCCTTGGCGAATCGTTTCGAGACCACCTGCGTTGTCATCTGAGACCGCGACAGCAAGTGGTAACCAATCAGCGTCGGGTCGCATGCCCGAACGAGAGGATTGTCAACTTGTGCATAAAAGAAGTGCTCAATGCCTCGGGATGCGGCCGATCGCAATATGCCTTGTCGATCCAACGCCGACACAATGCCTCCGTGTCCATCGGGACTCAGCGCAATGCTCGACGGGGACTCCAAAAGGATTTTGCCGGAGGCCGCATCCATGGCTGGCATCGTGCCTTGGCAAAACGTCACCAAATCCTCTTCCTTCAAGCCCAGATTGCGATGTTGGGCAAAGTAATCTCGCGTTGCAGCATCGGTGGCAGGACTTGTCATTACGAACATAGGGATCGAAACACCATAGCGTCGCGTCGCTGCCCGAAGCGAATCGGCATGCATTGAGAACAAGCTGCGGTTGGAAATGGGACCGATTTGGAACACGCCCTTGGGTTGGTCGAAACCAAGACGAGTCCCCTGTCCACCCGCCACAAGAATCATTCCTATTTTGCCTTGCCGGATCGCCTGCTCGCCGCAATGAAAAGCATCCTTGGCCGAGAAAGCGACGTTTGGATCGTTCAACCGGATTGCGTCGGGGGCTTGAGCCTTGTTCGCGAGCTCACTCCAATCCACCGCTTCTTCGGATCCTTCAAAAAGGCCTGCCAATTGCGGAAAGTCGATCGATTGAATTTGCTTTGCGAGCTGCTGCTGTTCATCGCCAGATAGACAACTCCAGAAATGAAAGAGGTGCGACTGCCCATGCTGCTGAGCAATCGGCATCCATTTTTCCATGGTATCGTGCATTTTGCTATTCTCGAATTATTTTGGCGTGGAACCTACTTCTTCACTACGTCCAGCAACTCTAATTCGAAGATGAGTAATTCGTTAGGACCAATCGACTGAAACCCTTCTTCTCCGTAGCCTAGGCTCGGTGGAATGGTTACGAGCCATTTGTCCCCGACCTTCATTCGCTGAAGTGCTTCGGTCCAGCCTGGCACAAACTTACTTACCGGATGCGTCATTGGCTGATTTCTCGCGATCGAGGAATCGAACACAATTCCGTTGAGCAACTTGCCTTCGTAGTGAACCACAACTGTATCCGTCAGGGTTGGTGTTTTGCCGTTTCCCGTCTTCAGTACTTGATATTGCAGTCCCGTTTTCGTCGTCTGGACACCATCTTTTTTCTTGTTGGTTTCTAGGTGCGCTTTTGCGCGTTCCATATTCTCTTTCGCAAGCTCAAGCATCTTTTTTTGCATGCGTTGATCCAACGCTTGAAACGCAGCCTCAAGTTGTTTCTGATCGAGTTTGCATTCCTTCTTGCTCAACGCATCAAGTAGTCCTTGCAAGAAATCCTTGCCATCGATTTCCTTTTCGGTCATGGAACGTTGTGCAAAACTGCTTCCAACGTTAAACCCAAGTGCATAGCTTGAAGAGTCTTGGAATGCTGCATTTGCAGGGACGATTGGAGCGAGTGCCGCACCACCGACTTGTTCTTGGCTGTGGCAGTGAGAAAGGCCACATCCCATGACCGCAAAAAGGGCCACCGAAGCTCTAAACAACATGAGAGAATAGTTCCTGTGAATCGATAGTGATACCAAACCAGCACGTACGCTAAAATGGGTACAATGGACGAACACTCAGACTACCCAACAAGTGGCCCTCGTTACAGAGCATTTGTGGCTGAAATGATTGCCAACTTCGATTTATTTGTCCTCAGATTCATAATTCCTTACCTATTTTCAACCCAGGAATCCCCCCCTTGAAAGCCTTGCAACTTCAGGAATACAAAAAACTAGAGCTTGTGGAACTCCCGAGGCCCGTGTGTGGGCCAGAAGATTTGCTGGTTCAAGTTCAAGCGTGCGGCATCTGCGGAAGCGACATTCATGGATTCGACGGCAGTTCGGGCCGACGCATCCCGCCACTGGTAATGGGGCATGAAGCGGCCGGGATCGTCGTCGAGGTCGGAGTTTCCGTCGTTGGCTTCCGCGAAGGGGACCGCGTGACTTTTGATTCGACTGTATCGTGTGGGCGATGCACCTATTGCAGAGCCGGCACAATCAATCTCTGCGAAAATCGCCAAGTTCTTGGCGTCTCATGCAACGAGTTTCGCCGTCAAGGCGCATTTGCTCAATTCGTGACCGTGCCGCAAAACATCGTCTACAAAATCCCGGACTCCCTGTCCTTCGAACACGCCGCCATGATCGAAGCGGTCTCGATTGCAGTTCATGCGACCAATCGAACACCCCGACACATTGGTGGTTCGGTTGCCGTCGTCGGCGCCGGCATGATCGGATTGCTGTGCATTCAAACGCTTCGTTTGGCTGGATTCGCCAAAGTGATCGCCATCGATTTGGAAGACTCCAAACTCAAGATTGCAACCCAACTTGGAGCAACCCATACCGTAAACGCCAGGTCCGAAGATGCCGTTGCTGCGGTGATGGCGATCACCAACGGACGCGGAGTCGATGCGAGCATGGAAGTCGTCGGGGCCAAAGCGCCCGTCCAGACTTGCTTTCAGATCGTTCGACGCGGCGGCTCGGTTACGCTCGTCGGCAACCTTACCCCTTCCGTAGACCTGCCACTGCAAACGGTCGTAACACGTGAACTCTCGATTTACGGCTCATGCGCATCCAACGGCGAAATTCCACAGTGTATCGAACTGCTCGCGTCGGGCGCGATTCAAGTCGCTCCGCTCATTACGGCCACCGCAACGCTGGATGAAACCGCTCAATGGTTCGATCGTTTGTACGCGGGAGAAAAAGGGGCGATGAAGGTTATTGTGAAACCAAACTCGGTTTGATTTCAACATGCGAGCATACGTACAACAAGTAAAGCAAGACTCCTCATTTTACCTCGCGTCTATCGAGGCCTCGCATTGGTTTTGGGAACGCGGATACGAAGTGGTCCCGTTTCGGTTTCAGGATATTCATGCGGGACTCCTGGATGAATGGCTGCTGGAACGCGCTGACGAGACCGTCGTGCGAGCTGGTGTCGAGGCCATACGAACCCTGCTCGCCCGTGCCGGAAGACCCACTCCACCCAATTTTGATTTGCCCGATTCTCTGTCGCCGTGGATCTGCCGCTTTACTTGGGAAACGACGCTCGGTGAAGTCCGCAATCAAGTCGATTCGGAAGTCCCCTTTAATCCGTTCCACGTCAAGCCGCTGCTCCACCACAAGCTCTTCAAAGGGACGGTCGTGTATGGCCTGCGAGACTTAATTGCATCGGCCGCAGTACCCGACAACACGCCTGTCCTGGCCCAACAGCGAATCGAATTTGTATCGGAATGGAGAGTTTCGATACTGCGAGACAAGATCCTCAATGTCGCCAACTACAAAGGCAATCCGCTCTTGTTCCCAGATGTTGGAATGATGCAGTCCGCGATCGAAGCCTTTACTGAGCGGCCGATTGCTTTTGGGATGGATTGGGGGATTACGGCTTCTGGTCAAACGCTTTTGGTCGAGGTCAACGACGGATATGCATTGGGGAACTACGGACTCAACGGCATGCCATTCACGGCCATGATCGAAGCCCGTTGGCGGCAACTGATGGGGTTGCCAGATAACGGAGTGGGAGATTGTTTCACGCTCTGAACCGTGGCATAGGCTTCCAGCCTGTGTCTGAGCGATAGGTATTGAGTTTTTGTAGAAAAAAGCTAGGAAGTACTTCGCACAAACTGCGATCTTTTTCGCAGGTACATTTAATTGTACGGTGTTGTCCACGAATTGAACGGTGTCGTCCACAGGCTGGAAGCCTATGCCACTGGGAGACAGAAAATGCGTGATCACGAAGGTTTGATTAGGCGTAGGGATTTGCCGCATATCGACGTTGAAGGAAAGCCAATATTTATCACAGCCTGTTTG
Source organism: Pirellula sp. (assembly GCA_021736575.1). GTDB lineage: Bacteria > Planctomycetota > Planctomycetia > Pirellulales > Pirellulaceae > JBKCUI01. The sequence continues at coordinate 7,128 of JAIPFP010000287.1, forward strand.
CAGGGTAGCTTGTCGCAAGTAGGACTGAGCAAGATTCGTAAGTATCGCGACGAACTGAATGCAAAACGAACTCCGCCCGACATGACGGCGGCGGAATGGGAGATGAAGAAGCACAAACTCGTGTTCAAGCTCGTGGACTCATTGCTAGATCGAGCTTCACCGGTAAAGCTGCTGGAAGAGGATCGGCTCGCCAAAATCGTACAGGACGCATTCCTTCACTTTGCAGACGAACGATATCGATTACTTGCCTTCGTTGTGATGCCGAGCCACCACCACTGGATGTTCCTACCTCTAGAGAGTTTTACGGAGGAGCTTGCCAGGAGCCAAATGAATCTCGATGTTAAACATCGACGCACGCCGCGTGAAGTGATTTCCCACAGCATTCAGAGCTACACAGCGACGCAATGCAATCGCTTGCTCGGAAAGACAGGAGCATTCTGGCAAACCGAGACATTTGACCATTTCTCGCGAGATGAAGCGGAGACGCTCAGGATTATAGACTACATCGAACAAAACCCGGTAGTTGCAGGCTTGGTCAAGAAGCCGGCAGAACATCGATGGTCGTCAGCTTACCTGCGGCAGATACTCGGCATCCAACTTGGCGAAGCAATTCCCAAAATTGCTGTGGCCTAAAGTGGCATAGGCTTCCAGCGCTTCCAGCCTGTGTCCGAAGGATACTCAAGACACAGGCTGCTAGCGCTGG
>JAIPFP010000288.1 GCA_021736575.1 Pirellula sp.
GTTGCACTGAACTACAGGGACATTATTGCTTGGAAAAATCTGGCGGGGCGACATGTGGATGGGCGAGTCCCCACCTCCGACGGGGCTGGCGAAATCGTTGCCTGTGGAGCCAATGTTCGCCAGTGGAAAGCCGGGGATCGAGTTGCTGGTTGCTTTTTTCAGACTTGGCAATCCGAACCCTTTGAAATGCGCCACCACAAAAACGATCTAGGTGGCACGTTAAACGGAATGTTGCAAGAGTTCATTTGCCTCCCGGAATCGGGGATCGTTCGTATCCCCAGCCATTTGGATTTCGAGCAAGCTGCGACCTTGCCGTGCGCGGCTCTGACCGCTTGGTACGCGCTCGTTTGTCGCGGAAATCTCAAATCAGGCCAGAAAGTTCTCTGCCTAGGAACCGGCGGCGTATCCATTTTCGCCTTGCAAATCGCAAGGGCCATGGGTTGCGAAGTCATTATCACATCGAGCGACACGGACAAGCTGCAACGCGCCAAACAACTGGGCGCAATTCATACGATCAACTATCGCGAATTTCCTCAATGGTCTAGTGAAGTCATGCGGCATACCGAAGAAAGAGGAGTTGATCATGTTGTCGAGGTAGGCGGCCCGGGAACGCTGGAACAGTCGATGAAATCGGTAGCCGCGGGAGGACATATCGCTTTGATCGGTGTGCTTACCGGTTTTGGAGCTCCCGCGACCAGCCTTTTCCCGCTGCTTGCTCGCAACATCCGACTCAATGGAATTTATGTTGGGCCTCGCGACCAATTCTTACAAATGAATGCCTTTATGGAACGCGAGCAGTTGGTGCCAGTCATTGACCGCGTCTTCGAAATGCCTGAAACGCCAGATGCATTCGAGTATTTATCCAGCGGAAAGCACTTTGGAAAAGTTGTCATTCGGATCTAGTTGCAAAGAATGGCTAGAGTGGTTGATTAGTTGCCAGAAAGTGGCTATAGTTTGGGAAGGCTGCGAGAAAGCGGCCCCTTAGCTGGCATTTTCGGGAGTCAAGGCTCCCGATCTGATCAGTTAAGCCCCCCGGTGGTCCACGTCGGCTTAGGTTGAAAAAAACTCTTCTGCTCCTCAACGCGAGATTACCCCAATCGTCGCGGGGCCAACGTGGACCACTTTGTTTTCCGTCAAATGCATAGACGCGGCAGGCATCGCCGCTTCGAATTATTTTCCTTCTCAATATCATCACTGGAGTTTTAGTCCTATGGATCAATCCGAAAGCCCCGCAACACCCGCTAATTGCGATTCGCGCCGAGATTTCATCAAAACGACATCGACGGTCATTGCTGGGGGTGCCATGATTGGAACGTTGCCCATCGCTCGGGCAGCGCATTCGTTTAGTAGCGATGAAATCAAAATTGGCTTGGTCGGTTGTGGTGGTCGCGGAACGGGTGCAGCTACCCAAGCGTTAGACACCATTTCTGCCGAGAATCGTCTGAAGCTGACTGCAGTGGCGGATCCATTCCAATCTCAAATCGACAATTCTCTGAGGTCGATGAATAAGAAACATGGTGAGCACATTGATGTAACCGACCGGATTTTCGTCGGGGTCGATGGTTACAAGCGACTCCTTGAGTCCGATATCGACATGGTCATTCTTGCGACACCGCCAGGGTTCCGACCAATGCACTTCGAAGCCGCCATCAAGGCAGGAAAGCATGTGTTTATGGAAAAGCCGGTGGCTACGGACGCTCCTGGCGTGCGACGCGTGCTGGCAGCGAATAAAATCGCCAAGGAAAAGAATTTGGTGGTCGCTGTCGGATTGCAACGACACCACGAATCGGGCTATCAAGCAACCATCGCTAAGCTCAAAGACGGGGCGATTGGCAACATTGTGCTTGCACGAGCCTACTGGAACAATGATGGAGTTTGGACTCGCAACCGAACCCCGGATCAATCCGAGCTTGAGTATCAGATCAACAACTGGTACTACTTTAATTGGTTGTGCGGGGACCACATTTGCGAACAGCACATTCACAACTTGGACGTCATCAATTGGTTGATGGACGGCCCACCTGTGGAAGCGCAAGGTCAGGGTGGACGGCAAGTCCGAACGGGTCCCAACAGTGGCCAAATTTTTGATCACCATTTTGTCGAATACACCTATGGGAATGGCGTCAAGCTCTTGAGCCAGTGCCGACACATTCCTGGCACTTGGTCCGCCGTCAGCGAATTTGCACATGGAGCTAACGGTTGGTGCGACATTGGAGCTGGTCGCATTTATGACCGCAACAACAAGGAAATTTGGCGAGCACCAGCCAACGAACAAGGGCACGCAAAAGAGCATTTCGACTTGTTCGCCTCCATCCGCAAAGGCGAAGTCCCCAACGAAGGCGACTACGGTGCCACCAGCACGATGACTTCGATCATGGGGCGAATGGCGACTTACACAGGCAAGCGACTCACGTGGGATCAATGTCTCAACAGCAAGGTTTCGCTTGCAAACACCGACGCCCTGGATTCCTTCAAGTCCGAAGCACCCATTCAGCCTGAGAACGGCAAGTACTGGGTTCCAACGCCAGGTGTAGACCCTGAACTGGTAGTGTAGTTTTTTCGATGATAGCTTGGACGTTTCGTCCCTGACTTTCGGCCCGTTTGGCAGCCTCTCTGTCGCCCTCGATGGCGAACTGCCAAACGGGCCGTTTATTTTTGGTGGTTGTTTGTTATATAATGATCGAACATGAATATTTCATCCGACCCTAGCAATGTTCCTACGCCTCCCCCTTCCGCACCAGTGGAATCGAAGTTTTTGTCGCGTTTCGCAGACACCGACTCCCTGTTCTCGCGTCCGATCGTTTCTGTCAATCAACAACGCGGCTCAGCCATTGCGCTCGAGCGTTTCCAACAGCTCGAACAAAGCATTCGTAATTCGCCCGCAACACCGGAACCATACGTCGAACTCGGACAGATTTATCTTAACCAAGAGCGCTGGAGCGATGCTCGCCGTGTTCTAGAAGCTGGCGTGAAGTCTTGCCCCGAGCATGAGCCTTTGGTTGTGTTGAGGGAAGATCTAATACTGCATCAGGCGAGTCAACTTGTCGAACAGGCCAAGCTGGCGACTGCTCAAAAACTCTCCGAAGAAAACAAATATGCGTTGGAACAAGCGGAGATCAATTTTGCAAACGAGCGCATCCACGTTTGCAAGGATCGATACGGTCGGCATCCGGATCAACGCGAGATATTGATCAATTGGGCGATTGGCCTGAGGCAATTGTCAAGATTTGATGAAGCGGTTGAACTGCTGAACAAAGCCACCGATGCTCCAGAACTGCGTGCTCGCGCGAGCCTGCAATTAGGAATGTGCTATCAGATACTCAACCGCCCTCTCGAAGCACTTTCGGCGTTCCGTAAAGCGTCCATGTTCCGCGCCCCCCCGCCTGAGCCCAAAATTCGGCAACGTGCTCTCGAGCTGGCGCTGGAGCTCTCGGAAGAACTCTCGTTGATCGATTCGGCAAGATATTATGCTGAGCAACTCCTGGTGGATTGCGACAAGTCCAAACGCAATCCAATCGAAAAAAGGCTCAAACGCCTTGAATCAATGGACCTTTGATTCTCTTCCCCTTTCGCTTCGAGTTGATAACCCTCATAATCTGTCTCGAATTCGACCCTGTGCCGAATAGGGTCTTTTCTGAACTTGGGCCCCCTCGAGTTAGCCTGACGGTCCAAACATAACCTCCATTTTAAATAAGGAATCATGGCATGTTTGCTATGCAAAGCATCCATTCATCGATTGCGAAGCTGAAACAAACAGCCCTCGCACTTTCCATAGGGCTTGGCATGGGTGTCACCCTGCAAGCGGAATCTAGCCCTGAATTGATCAAGCAACTGCAATCGCTCAAGTCGAACGATGCAAGCAACCAAATTGCCACCGACACGATCAGACAGCTTAACGCAGCCAACGATGTCACGCTCATTCAATCGCTGACCGCCATGAAAGGCGCGACGCCCGTGGGACGCAATTGGTTGATGGGTCTTGCCAACTCTCTCTATCGAAAGTCAGGTAAATCACAGACCGCAGAGTTAAACAAGTTCCTGTCGGACGCAACTCAAGATGGCGAAGCCCGCTACACTGTCTTCAAGTGGTTGACCGCCAGCAATGCAGAGCTGCGCAAGACCTTGCTTGATGGAATGAAACAAGATCCTAGTCCTGAGTTACGCTACTTAGCCATCAGTGAGGCCGTCCAAGCCAAACCAGACACCAAAGAATTGCTGTCGCTCCTGGACTCTGCACGCCATGCCGAACAGGTTGTTAGCATCATCGGCGTACTCAAGGAAAAAGGGACGGTTGTCGATCAAGTCAAACAATTCGGCCTCCTGACCGAATGGAAATTGATCGGACCATTCGACAACGTCGGAACAGTGAACTTTGACAAGGTCTTTCCGGTCGAAGCGGATTGGATCAACGGAAAAGTCAAAGACGAATACGAAAGCAAGCTTGTGGCCGATGGCAAGAATGTGAATGCCAAGTGGATCAACGAGTCCGCCAAGAGCGAAGATGGAACAATCGACGTCGCCGCACTCTATTCGAATGAAAAGGGATGCATCGTTTATGCAGCCACAGAATTCGACTCCGAAAAAGAACAAGATGCTGAACTTCGTCTGGGATGTATCAACGGCAACAAGACTTGGCTCAATGGCAAACTGGTCATGTCCAACGAAGTGTATCACACCGATATGAAAATCGATCAATACACGGAACCCGTTCGACTCAAGGCGGGCAAGAATCAGATTTTGGTCAAGATCAGTCAAAACGAACAAAAGGAGCAATGGGCGCAACGCTTTGCTTTTCAGCTCCGTGTCTCCGATTCCACCGGTAAAGCCATCTTGGCAAAGGGTAAATAACCATGAGATTCAAGTTGCGTAATACTTTTGCAAGATGTGCTTTGGCGTTTGGCTTTGCGCCGGCGGTTTTCACTTCATCCTTGCAAGCGGATTGGCCCCAGTTCCGTGGTCCAAACGCGGGCAGCGTATCGCTCGATTCCAAGCTTCCGACAAAATTCGGTGGCGAATCCAACGCGAACGTTGCATGGCAAACCAAATTGCCAGGTCGGAGTGTGGGTGGGGCCATCGTAATCGGTGATCAAGTCATCACGACCAGCAGCAGCGGCATGGACCAACGACGCCTTCATCTGATCAGCGTGAACGACAAAGATGGCTCGATCCGATGGCAGCAAGAGTTCGTTGCCCGGGGCCGCACCAATTGCCATCCAACCAGCGCGATCGCTGCCCCAACCCCTGTCTCCGATGGCAAATATGTGTATGCGTTTTATAGCTCGAACGACCTAGCGTGCGTGGATCTTGACGGCAATCTGGTTTGGTATCGTTCGCTTTCGACCGATTTTCCAAAGGCCGGTAACGATGTCGGCATGAGCAGTTCACCGATCGTGGTCGATGGGGTCTGTATCGTCCAAGTGGAATGTCAAGGCGATTCGTTTGCTGCCGGCTTGAGCTGTCAAGATGGACGCATTCTTTGGCGAACGGATCGTCCCAAACAATCGAACTGGGCATCGCCAGTGGCCATCAAGTTGCCCAGCGGCGAACAAGTCGTTGTCATGCAATCGAGCCAAGATCTTCTTGCCGTTTCACCCAAGACCGGCAAAACGGTTTGGACGATGGATGTTAAATGCTCCTCGATACCATCGGCTATGGCGGCCGAAAGCCGATTGTTTGTGCCGGCTGCTGGGTTGACCGTGTTTGACTTGTCGAGCGCTGGAGCCGTTCCGAGCAAACTTTGGGACAACAACAAGTTAGCTGCAAACGCGTGCTCACCTCTCGTGGTTGGTAAACGCGTCTACACGATTAGCCGAACCGTTCTGGCCAGCGCGGATTTGTTCTCTGGCGAACTTAAATGGCAAGCGAGATTGCCAGACGCGAAGAGTATTTGGTCATCGCCCGTGGTTGCGGGTAACAATCTGTATATCTTCACCGAAGATGGAAAGTGCTTTGTCGTAAACCTTGGTGACGAAAAAGGGGAAGTTGTCGAAACCAACGACTTGGGTGAAAGCGTGCTCGGTTCACCTGCGATTTCTGGAAACGCGTTGTACGTTCGGGGTGTTTCGAGCCTCTGGAAGATTGCGGAAAAGTGAGTTCGTCCGGCACGGTTCCCTATGCTGTCTCCTTCGAACCGCCGAATAGTTCAATCCAGGGAAGCATTACGGTTCCCGGTTCGAAGAGCATCACCAATCGTGCGTTGATTTGCGCAGCCATGGCGAAAGGCAAGTCGATCCTGTCGGGTGTGCTCGACAGTGAAGACACACGCGTCATGGTCGATGCCTGGCGAGTACTGGGCCTCGAATTGGATTGGAATAAAGACAGCAAGACGTTGGCCATCACCGGTTGTGATGGTCGACCACCTCGACCCTCGGGTGCGTTGCATATCGCCAACAGCGGAACCACCATACGCTTCTTAACCGCTGCGTTGGCGGCGACGCAAGGTGTTTATACTTTGGAGGGTGTGCCACGCATGCATGAACGCCCAATTCAAGATTTGCTTGATGGGCTCAAGCGACTTGGAGCCAACGTTTCGAGCACAAACTCCATTCGCCCTGACTGCCCGCCAGTAAGAGTGATTGCGAACGGGCTGAACGGCGGAATAGCCGAAGTTGCAGGGGATGTGTCGAGCCAGTTTTTGAGCGGCATGATGATGGCTGCCCCATACGCACGAGCTCCTGTTGTCATTCGAGTCGTCGGTGAACTTGTTTCGAAGCCCTACGTGGATATGACGGCTGCCGTCATGCGTTCCTTTGGAGTTCGAATCGATGGCGTGCTTGGCGAGAACGGGCACGAGTATCGTATAAAGTCACCGATGAGCTATGTAGGCTGCCAATACCAGATCGAGCCAGACGCGTCGGCGGCAAGTTATTTCCTGGGCGCTGCGGCTATTTTGAAAGGCTCGATGAGAATCGAAGGATTGAGTTTTCATGCGCTTCAAGGTGACGTGCAGTTTGCGCGAGTGCTTGAGAAAATGGGCTGTCGCATTTCGAGTGGCGACGACTTTATTCAAGTGGACGGTAGACCATTGCGCGGTATCGATATCAACATGAATGCGATCAGCGATACAGTCCAAACGCTTGCGGCAGTCGCATTGTTTGCGAATGGCCCAACGCGTGTCAGGGGGGTTGCACATAATCGTCACAAAGAAACCGATCGCATCGGCGATTTGGCTTGTGAGTTGCGACGCGTGGGTGCGACGGTGGAGGAGCATGACGATGGCTTGACCATCCATCCCGCGTTGTTAAAAGGAGCGGATCTAAAGACTTATCGCGATCATCGGATGGCGATGAGTTTGTCGCTCATCGGTTTAAAAGTGCCAGGCATTCGAATACTCGATCCGCGGTGCACCGAGAAAACGTACCCCGCATTCTTCGAAGATATGGGAAAAGTCTTGGGTCAAAGCCCCAAATACGATTTTGAGTAATTAGGGCGATCTTTTGATCTTGCTCCCCTCGCCCCGAAGCGGGTAGAGGGGGAGAAAACGTGCTGGGATCACGCGCTCAGTCTACTTCTTAAAGCGATCCGCTTTGATGAGCAAAACACCGAGATCGTTGGCACCTTCTTTGAGCGTCAGTTGTACCGTCCCTTTTTTCCAAGTCTCTTTCTTGCCGCCAAGACTTACTTCTTCGATCGACTTGTCTTGACTTTCGTGCCAAATCTTGAAGTCCAAGGGGACGCCTGCTGGGAGTTTCTCGATCTTGATTTTGCCAACCGAATCGCTGATGCCAACATAGGGATGGTTTGTAATAATGACATATGCATTCATCCAAGGGTGAATGTTGCAGTCGACGCGTGTTGCAGCTTTTTCTTCCTTGGTGATGATCAC
>JAIPFP010000289.1 GCA_021736575.1 Pirellula sp.
GCGGCGGACCCAAAGGCGATCCGGGCATTATAGGTTGAGCGGTTGCCGAAAACAAAACTATCGCGATGCCTCGCATCAAAGGCTGGCTTCTGTCGAATTCAATGCGGTTGTTAGCTCATCTAGATGAGTTTGAAGTTCGACGTTCGAGGGTGACAGTCGACAAGCTTCGGTTTGCATGTTGACTGCTTCCTTCAAATAGTCGCTCGATGCCGATTTGTCTTTTTCATCTCGCTTTAGCATAGATAATTCATGCAACGTTTTTGCCAAGCAATCTCGGTTGTCGCTTCGGTCAACTACTTTTACCAGGGATTCAAGAATGGTTCGAGATTTGGCGATCGCGTTTCTGGCTTCGTCGAACTTCCCTTGCAATCGAAGGATCTTTGCTTGAACCCTTAGCGAATCCCCTTGCGCGTACAGGTATCCAGCATGCAGACGTTTTTTAACAAGATCGTCCGAGATAGCAATGGCCTCAGCGACGCGTGTGGCCGCATCGTCGCTAGGACCTTCGACATTCACGAGTTGCTCGGCTGACCAATACAGGATACGAGCAATCGGTAGCGCAATGTCGTCATCGCCAGGCCGCTTGCCTTGCCATTCACGTCCCGAAGCAATCGCCTCAACATATGCCGCCTTTGCCTCGTCGAGGCGTCCCAGCTTGAACAACAACAGCATTTGCCGCGACCTTGCAATCAGAAGCACGATTGCATCCATAGGTATGGACATTTCAGTGTCCATTAGTTTTTGAAAGGTCGCTGCGCTACTGTTGGCTTTTTGCAAGGCAAGATCGAGTTCCAATCGATCACTGTGTAGACCGATTTCTTCGACTTCGATGACGGCAAGTGTGCGCATAAACGCAGGATTTTCAGGCTCCTTCGCTTGGAGTTCTTTAACCAGTTCGGTACCTGCCTTGAGTGCAACCTCCGCATCTTCTAGTCGCCCCTCGAGGCGTCGTAGAGTGGCAATATCGCGATAGGTTTCTGCCAAGTAGTCCTTGCGCTTGAGCGATAGCTGGTCCACAGGTGTTTGTAGTTGAATCCGCAGAGATTTCTCAATTTGCTCGTCAGCGCTTTTTAGGTCGCGAATGAGGCGCTTCAGATTGGCTGAAATCCGAGAGGTCTGAGCAAATTCAAAAGCTAAATCGCTATCGTTTTGATTCTGGTCGTAGAGCGTTTGAAAGCTCTTGTACGCTTGTTCCGTGAGCATCATTCTCAATGACAAAGCAGTCTGCGACGAAATCGACGAACCGGACAATCGTTCCTCCGCCGTTGTCAGCATGTTTAGAGACGTTGTCCGGGCAACACCGAGATTCTCTTCAGCTCGGAGCTTTTCCTGGATGGCTTCCTGGCGGCTTGCTTCCGCCATATCCCTCTCAATTTTAAGGTTGCCGTTTTGATTGCGAACGAGAGTATTGATCACCAACAAAGCCAAAAGCGATGTCAAGAGGACTGCTATCGATGAAATAGCCATCGTGCGATGGCGGCGCATGAATCGTACAGCTCGGTCGGTCCATGGTTCGCGAAATGCGGAAACCGTTTCGTCGCTCAGCCACAGCTCCAGGTCCTGCGCTAAGGAAGCAGCAGTGGGGTAGCGATCGCTTTGATTTTTTGCCAGAGCTTTTAGGCAGATGGCTTGCAAGGCTTCGGGAATCGTCGGATTGATTTCGCGAGGCGGCTTGATTTGTCCGGCGATCACTCGTTCCAATATCGTTTTGCCCGAAACATCGGCGAAGGGAGCTACACCGGTGAGGATGCTGTACATGGTCGCGCCCAGTCCGTATACGTCTGACGTTGGGCCAAGCGCGCTTAGGTTACCCGCTGCTTGTTCCGGGCTCATATACGCTGGAGTACCAACGACAGATCCAAACCGAGTCTGAGTTGAACTATCCCCCGACAAAGGTATAAACGTCTCTTCGTTGTCCGACCGATGCGTCTCTGACCTTGGACCGGTTTTAGCAAGCCCCCAGTCGACGACCAACGTTTCACCGTATTTGCCGAGCATGACATTACCGGGTTTCAAGTCTCGATGCAAAACTCCTCGACTGTGCGCGTATTCAATTGCATTGCACACGTCGATCAATCGTCGCAGCAATCGCCGAAGAGTCATCTTTTTGTCATCGGTCGAAAGCACGTTGTCTTTGCTATGAAGGTGTTCGATCGCTTCCTTCAGGCTATCGCCTCGAATAAACCGCATCACATAAAAAGGATTTCCGTTAGCCGTTTTACCAAGGCTATAAACTGGTACAATGCCAGGATGCTCAAGCCCACCCGTTACTTCGGCTTCGAGCATAAATCGGCCTCGGCTTCCAGGGTCCTCCGCGAACCTGGGTTGAATTTCTTTGAGCGCAACCTCGCGATGGAGTTCGGTATCCTCTGCCACGGATACTTGCCCCAAGCCACCCTTCGCATGCGGTCTCAAAATATGATAGCGATCGGCTGGCGACCTGCTCGGCCCTGTTTGAGCGTTCGCCATTCCCAACGAATCGAGGCCTTCCGACATGCTCCCAACCTTTGGCGATTCAAAGGCTCGAGTTACGGATTGATTGACGTCAATGTCCTGCACTTCCTCCAGCTGTTTCTGGATCTTGGCTAAGGAACTCAATGCGGCCAGGCTCTTCGATGGGTCATTTGCATGGACCGCAATATGCCGATCTGCCATACCGACCAAGAAATCATGCATGTCCAGTTGAAGTGCTTTTTGCTCCAACAAAAGGTCCTCGATCTTCTCGGATTTACGAAAGATCCAAGCCTGCATTGCGGATATGAGTTGCGGTTCGGTGATGAACCCCATCTGGAGGCCAAGAATGCCAACCAACAAATTGCGATCCGTTTCGAAGCTGCTCATTGCTTGCCTGCTCAGGGAATATCAACCGACTCACAAACGGTCCAGTTTACATCGCAGATCACGGGACGGGCTGCCATCGACTTCCATTTTGACTTGATTTACCGAGCGATCGCAGTTTGTTCAATAGACGTACTCGTGTCGCTTTTAGCTGCGAAACATAGACGAACTCCGAGTAGGGTTGATTGACTGGCAGCCACATTGGCCGCCTACCAGAACCTACATCGCGATTCAACCCCGCGCCGCCAGTCCACCCACTGGTGCTGGTGGACGCTTACTGCTAATATCGTTTGGACAAGACGTATGTTAGTCCCAAGTTGCAACAGGAATGTCAGTCTTGCCGCAAAAAAAATACTTTCAGCAGTTCCGCAAAACACAAACAACATGGGGCAAAGTCAAATGACGAACTTCCGATTCGTATTACCGTTAATTGCGATGGTGTGCTCCGTCCACGCGACGGTCGAGCCAACATGTGTGCAGGCTCAAACCGCAAAGAAACCGAACATCCTCGTAATCTGGGGTGATGATATCGGCATCGAGAATATCAGCTACTACAACCGCGGCATGATGGGGTTCGAGACGCCAAACATCGACCGTATCGCTAACGAGGGCGTCTTCTTCACCGATTACTACGGCCAACAGAGTTGTACCGCTGGCCGCGCTTCCTTCATCAATGGTTCCGTTCCGGTCCGCACCGGCATGACAAAGGTCGGCATGCCCGGCGCTCCTGAAGGATGGCAGAAGACCGACGTCACGATGGCCACCGTCATGAAGAGTCTCGGCTACTCCACCGGCCAGTTCGGCAAGAATCACCAAGGGGACCGCGACGAACACCTTCCCACGATGCACGGCTTCGATGAGTTCCTCGGCAATCTCTATCACCTTAATGCTGAGGAAGAGCCTGAGAACGAAGACTATCCTGGTGACATGGAGTTACCAGGTGGAAGAACCTTTGAGCAGGTCTTTGGCCCGCGCGGCGTGCTCGATTGCAAGTCCGACGGTAAAGGCGGACAGACAATCAAGGACACCGGCCCGCTAACCAAGAAACGTATGGAGACGATTGATGAGGAAACCGTCGCCGCTGCCAAGGAGTTCATCACTCGCATGAACAAAAAGGGCAAACCTTTCTTCTGTTGGTGGAACGGTACCCGCATGCACTTTCGTACCCACGTCAAGGCGGAGAACCGCCACAAGGGCAACGACGAATACACCGACGGCATGATCGAGCACGACATCCAGGTCGGTCAACTCCTCAAGGTTCTCGATGACCTTGGCATCGCCGACAACACAATCGTCCAATATTCCACCGACAATGGCCCGCACTTCAACACCTGGCCCGATGCCGGTACGACTCCGTTCCGCAGCGAGAAGAACTCGAACTGGGGAGGTGCCTACCGCGTCCCCTGTTTCATCAAGTGGCCCGGCCACTTCCCTGTTGGCAAGGTCCGCAACGGCATTGTTTCCCATGAAGATTGGCTGCCTACGTTCGCAGCCGCCGGTGGCAACCCCGATATCGTGGAGCAGTTAAAGAAGGGGGTCGAGCTGAACGGCCGCACCTACAAAAACTTTATCGATGGTGCCAATCAACTCGACTATATCAGTGGCAAGACAAAGGAGTCGGCGCGTAAGAACTTCATGTACGTGAATGATGACGGACAGATCGTCGCGATGCGCTACGAAGACTGGAAAGCCGTCCTTCTCGAAAACCGCGGCCAAGCCTTCGAAGTCTGGCGCGAACCCTTCACCGAACTCCGCGTGCCGCTGCTCTTCCACCTCCGACGTGACCCGTTCGAAAAGGCCCAACACAACTCGAACACCTATAACGACTGGTTCCTCGATAGGGTCTTTATCATCGCACCCATGGAGAGGGTTGCCGCGCAGTTCCTCTTGACGATGAGGGCCTATCCGCCGAGCCAGACCCCTGGATCCTTTAATCTGGAGGGCATTCAGAAGAAGATGCAAGCCACCATGGGTGGTAGATAATCGTTGCGAATCGCAGAAACCACTTTGGCCGCCGTCCCCGTGGGCGGCGGCGCAGCCGTCCTGCACCGCCCGACGTGCCGCTTGCCGGAATGTTCATCGGCGCCCATGAGGTAGCAAGAGCGGACCGTTTTTTCGATGAGGTGTACGGCAACGATCTCCGCCGGGTCAACCATGCGCCGGTGGCTGCTTGATCGTTGCGAAAAGTCAGAAAGAGTAAAATCGCCATCCGAAATCGTACCCCCGACGTCATCGAATGGTTTAGAATTTGAGGACCGTCTTGTGTGTTAGTACTTTCTTTGTTTCCACCCATTGCTAACAGCTCGAAACATGATGTACCGGTCAGTTGCTTTAATGTTTGCCCTCCTGCTGCCCCGTTCGTCGTTGCTTGCTGATGAAGAATGGGTGACCGTGAGCATGCCCGGCAATCATGCTGACCAAACAGGCTACGGTGGAGTCTCTTGCGAATTTCAAATCATGAAATGCGAGGTGACTGTCCGTGAGTATGCAAAGTTTCTGAATCGCGTCGCTGCTCATTCGGATCCTCATGAACTTTGGGTCACTGCCATGGGCGAGCATGTCATTACCGACTTAGGGCAAGGAGGAATTCGGAAAGATGTGCCACAATGCATTGGTCGCGAAGGCCAGCCCGGAGCATGGAAGTATTCGCCTGTCCCGGAACGCGAAGATTGCCCTGTATTCTTTGTGTCATTTTTCAGCGCGTTGCGATATGCCAACTGGATGCATCATGGCGGTCGAAACGGAGATACAGAATTTGGCGCGTATGATCTCAGTCGAGGGATGACCGTTTCGCGATCGACTGAGGCAAAGGTTTGGCTGCCCAGTGAGAACGAATGGTACAAGGCGGCATACTTCCAACCTGAAGAACGTGGAGGACCAAAAGGGAGCTATTGGAAGTTCCCGTTCTGCACACATGACCAACCGGTCAAGGCCGATCCCGGTTCTGAGCAAAACCACGCAGCTTGCTTCTCCCGAGGATTTGATGGAATTGTGCCCGTGGGGTCTTACCCCAACGCCAAGAGTCCATCCGGGGCTTTGGACATGGGGGGCAATGTTTGGGAATGGACCGATACAACCGTGTTCCAATCAAAACGCGTCCTGCGTGGTGGGTCTGCTCCCCATAACTTGGAAAAGATGCGGTCGAATGTACGCTCCAATGCCAGCCCTGACCGTTGGTATCCCGATACCGGCTTTCGACTCGCTCGGAGGATCGAGAATTGAAGACGGCAGTCGACCATTTTCGTATTTGGGCTCGATTCCATCGAAGCTCCTATGGTGTATGCGTGGTAGCTTTACTAGCGTGGGGCATGGGTGCCGTTGCTTCAAACACAGCGACTGGAAAGGACATTGAGGACGCGGCTGACTTTTTGACGATGCATTGTTTCGATTGTCACAATGCGCAAACCACCGAAGGCGGACTGAATCTACGCGATCTTGGTACGAACCTCGAAGATAAAGTGAGATTCGCAACATGGCTCAAGGTATTCGATCAAGTGGAACAAAGCACGATGCCTCCTCGCGAAGAGAAACAACCTTCGACGAAGTCTCGTAAGATCTTTTTGGATTCGCTGCGAGAAAAACTGCGTGTTCATACCGTAGAGTTGCAGAACTCGCAGGGAAGAGTTGTACTTCGTAGGCTAAATCGTTCCGAGTTCGCAAACTCGCTTCGCGACCTTCTTGGCGTTAGTACTCCGCTTGAAGAGTTGTTACCTGAAGACGGTCGAGCAGATGGATTCGAAAATGTGGGAGCTGCATTGAACCTCTCGGTCGCTCATTTGGAGCGTTATCTGCTGGCGGTTGACCATGCGCTAAACGAAGCCACCGTTTCCACGACTATCGATTCATCAACAAAGATACGTACCGATTACGAGGAGAGTTGGCACGATTACAATCACGGTTTTCAAAACCTTCAGTGGGCCAATGCAGAGGATGGCAAACTTGCGATCCGTTGGACAGGGTCAGCCTCGAATGGCACATTGAGATCGTGGCAACCGCCGATTCCCGATCGACGATATCGATTTCGAATCCGCGCTCGCGCGATGATGCAGCGTGATGTAGTGGATGCCAGTGGAAAGAAAGATAAGTCCCTTGTGCACGACCGACACATCATTGCAAAGGTGGGTGTCGCATCGCTGTTGAAGGACGGCTTAGCTTACGACGATGCCTACTTCGAATTGAGCCCAGACTGCTTTCGAGAATTCGTGTACGAAGCCCGCGTGTCAGAGGGGCATTCGTTCTCCATTGTTCCGTATCGTCTCCTGCCGGTCAAAAACAGCGAGCGTGTTATGTCGGGAGATATGTATGTCGTCGTCGATTGGATAGAAATTGAGGGACCGCTGCACGAAGGATCTCTGTCGGAAAGCGGGCAATGGCCCCCACGCGGGCACCGACTGTTGTACGGCGATTTGCCGATGGAGCCCGCAGAGTCCGCTGCAGAGAATATCCTAGCACACGTGGTTTCACGCAACCCTGAGGCGGATGCGAGGCGGTTGATAGCCAATTTTCTGCCAGTTGTCTTTCGTCGTCCTGTCGAAAATTCCGAGATTGAATCGCATCTGGATTTGTTTCGTGAACAAGCAAAACTTGGGCGACCATTTGATGCTTCGTTACGTGCTGCTTACAAGATGGCACTTACCTCCCCTCATTTTTTGTTCCTACAAGAAACACCAGGCAAACTTAACGACTACGCGTTGGCAACTCGATTGAGCTACGGCCTATGGGGAAGTCTGCCTGACTCCGAGCTGATTCGGTTGGCAGCCGAAGGCATTCTGAGCCAACCGCATCATCTTCGGGAACAAACAGAGCGTCTGTTGTCCGCGCCGAATGCCGAAAGGTTTACTCGCCAATTCTTGGGAGGTTGGCTCAATCTACGCGACATCGACTTTACGCAACCCGACACAACACTCTATCCCGAATTCGATAGCTACTTGCAATTCAGCATGGTAGCCGAATCGGAGCAGTACTTTTCCGAGCTTGTAC
>JAIPFP010000031.1 GCA_021736575.1 Pirellula sp.
GTTTGCGATGCGCAGGCAAGGTTGTTCCTTAGGCAACAGAACTATTTGGATGTTTTTTTCGACGGCCTCAATCGATACTACGTTCGCCAAGAGGACGCCGATCGTGCCGATCGACTTCGCGTTCCAGCAAACGTTTTGGATGGGTTCGTGACTCACGAAGCAGTTCAGTTATACGACGAGAACCAACGATTACGAGACCTGGTTGCACAAACGAACGGCCCGTCCTTCGATGAAATGAAACGACTTCTCACACAAAACCAAAAGCTTACCGAGTATTGTGCCGCGATTAGCAAGCAACTGTCGATCCATCGAACGACGTCGCAACGAAGAACCATGCGTGGCCGGTGGCAGCAGGCGTCTCAAAAAGTTCAGAAGTATTTCAATAGCAAACTCGATTGAAATCGAAATGCGGCTCAAGGCAAGTGTAGGGCAAAGCTCAGAATTCCCAAATCGGAGCAATTTTCGAGCATTCGAGCTACCTTGGTATTGACTCGCGGACTGCGGAGAAGTTATCGATTCTTCTGGCTTGGGAGAGCCCGAATGACCCATTTTCATTACTGAACGGAATCAAGAACCATGAAGAAACTATTTTGGATACCGCTTGCAGCTACCGCCGCACTCGTCTCGGGCTGTGGATCGAATCCGCCAACGGCAACAAATGACTCACCTGCGACCAACGGATCAACCGCAAGCCAAAGTTTGCCAGCTCAACCGCGAACTGGGACTACTTCCCAACTTCCGACCGAACCGAAAGAGGTGGTTCGATTGTTTCTAGACAGCATGCGACAGGGGAACGGAACGCAACTTGCCGCTCTCTTGTCAACCGCAGCCCGCGAGGAGATCACTCGCAAAAAGCTTGAAATCGATCCTCTCGGGTCGCCTTTGGCTACGTTTCAAATCGGCGAAGCGGGAACACATCCAGAGCAACCCGATTCTATGCTTGTTTCCACGGTATGGTCCGAGCCAGCGCAAAACGGCCAGCCAGAAGCCAATCTGGATGTTGTTTGGGCGCTGCGAAAGGAAGCCACAGGCTGGCGGATCTGCGAAATGGCTGTCGATCCGATGAACGGTGAAGACGTTCAAATCGTCAACTTTGAGCATCTTGAACCTGAGCAGCCTGCACCGCAAGAACAGCGAGTCGCATCCTTGCCGAACGCTCCTGCCAGTTTTCCCGCTGCTGCAAACGGACAACAATTTCAGCAACCGCCGCAACAGCAACCGCCAATGCAACAATTCCAGCCTCCGAATCAGCCACAATTCCCACAGCAATCAGGTGCTTTCCCACCCCCCGGTAATCCATCGGCGGGTTACCCTCCATCGAATCTACCCGCCGGCAACGCTCCAACGAATGGATTTCAACCAAATGCCTTGCCTGCGATCGTTCCATCCTCTGGGCAATTGCCACCTGCTCAACCAAGTGGCAGCTTTACGCTTCCACCTGCGAACGGAACGTTGCCACCAGCCAATTCTGGGAACTTTTCAACAAATCCGACTCCTTACGCACCTCCAAGGTGATTTTGGCGGTCTGGCGAACACCCAATCGCAAACCCGTTGCCAGCGGAACGGATTGCCAGCGGAACGGGGCAAGCCGTCCGGTGAGTCCCCGATAAATGCAGCGAAACCGGAGTGCTAGAGCCAAGCGAAAAGGCCGGGTTGCTTCCAAATTTTGGAACACCTAGCCCCGCACTCCGTAAAATTCGATCTTTCTTGCAACTATTTGGGCATGTAAGTCCTCGGTATAGCCCTTCAAGGCTTGACCTATTTTGCTAGAATCCTCTATCTTTGGCACCCCGCCGAAATCGTTTTGGCGATTGACTACTTTTCCAACTATTTTTGATTTGAATTTGCTGACGGGAGCACCCTGCTATGGCTTCTATTGAGGAACGAGTCATCGACATCGTTGCCGAACAACTTGGTGTCGAAAAAGACAAGATCGGTAGAGAAACTCA
The DNA here is from genome assembly GCA_021736575.1 of Pirellula sp. GTDB lineage: Bacteria > Planctomycetota > Planctomycetia > Pirellulales > Pirellulaceae > JBKCUI01. Next base: position 1,950 of record JAIPFP010000031.1, read on the forward strand.
CTTCGTGAACGATCTTGGAGCCGACTCGTTGGATACCGTTGAATTGGTAATGGAACTCGAAGAAGAGTTCGACATTAGCATTCCAGAAGAAGCGGCTGATAAAATCCAGCGTGTGGGTGAAGCGGTTGATTACATAGAAAAGCAACAAGCTTAATCGTTCTCTATCAAGGATCGTTTTCGGTCAAAGCATGAAACGTCGCGTCGTGGTGACGGGGCTAGGTTGTGTTACGCCCCTGTCTTGTCAAGTTGAACAGCTCTGGCAGTCCATCTTGGACGGCAAGAGCGGTATTCATCCTCTTACGGTAATCGACACAACGCATCATAAGGTGCGTTTCGGTGGAGATGTCTCCAATTTCAACCCAGGAAATACCGTAGATGCAAAAGAAGCGAAGCGATTGGATCGCTTCACGCTATTCTCTATGTTCGCTGGGTTTCATGCCGTTCATGACTCTGGGCTCGATTTCGAAAATGAGGATCCGTACCGGTGTGGAGCAATCCTGGGTTCCGGTATTGGAGGCCTGAACGAAATCGAGGAACAGATGTTCAAGATGTTCAGCAAGGGACCAGATCGAGTTAGTCCGTTCACAATTCCAAAGATGATGCTGAATGCGGCTGGTGGGAATTTAGCCATCCAATACGGATTAAAAGGCCCTAATTACGCGGTTGCAACAGCGTGTGCTAGTAGCAACAACGCGATGGGTGATGCGCTCAAGGCAATACAGTACGATGATGCGGAAGTGATGCTAACGGGAGGCACCGAAGCAGCCATAACTGCGATGGGAGTCGCCGGCTTTGCCAACATGAAAGCGCTCTCAACCCGCAATCATGAGCCTGAAAAAGCAAGCCGACCGTTCGACAGCGATCGGGACGGGTTCGTCTTAAGCGAGGGTTGTGGCGTTCTGGTCTTTGAAGAATACGAACATGCAAGAAAACGTGGAGCCCGAATCTATGGCGAAATCCTTGGATACGGTGGCTCTTGTGATGCTGGCCACATCACCGCCCCGGACGAACAAGGACGCGGTGCGGGTAGAGCGATGCTCAATGCATTGCGGGATGCGAAACTCGACCCCTCGGAAATCGATTACATCAATGCCCACGGCACCAGCACCCCTCTAGGCGACAAAGCAGAAACGGTTGCAGTCAAATCGGTTTTCGGTGAGTCGGCAAAGACGGTTTCGCTTTCAAGCACGAAGGGACACCTTGGTCATGCCCTGGGGGCGAGTGGCAGCATCGAAATGATATTGTCCATTCTCGCCTGCTATCGCGACGTTATTCCACCAACAATCAACTTGGAAACACCCGATCCGAATTGCGATTTGGATTACACCCCAAATCATGCTAAACCTGCGAAAATCAAAATCGCGATGAACAACAGTTTCGGCTTCGGCGGGCACAACGCGACCATCATTTGCGGCAAAGTCCTGTAAAGCCGTTTACGACTTGAGCTTGACTTGGGTGGCACGCCCTTCATTCGACTCAGCGGGCGGCACGCGCCGTTCCGCCATCAAGCTACTGCGATGGGTGGCGCCCTTGATTGGCGATATGAAGCACTTCTGATAATTGCATATGCCCGTCGTACAGCGATCGTCCGATAATCGCGCCTGCCGTTTTTTGTCCGATCAAATCGCGCACATCTTGCAAAGTCGTCACCCCCCCCGAACATAGGACGGGGAATGGACACTTGGATTGAATCTCGGCTAACGATTGAAAGTTTGGGCCAGCCATCATTCCATCCTTCGCGATATCGGTGTAGACAACCGCCGCACATTGGGCTGTGTATTGAGCGACCTGGTCGACGAGTTCGATTGCTGGCGTCTGCGATGTCTCCAGCCAACCCGCTGTTGCGACCATTCCATTCAGCGCGTCGAGTCCAAGCACAAGATGGCCAGGATAGCGTTCGCACATCAATCCAAACCAATCCGGCTTTTTGAGAGCTGCCGTTCCAACCACCAATCGCGAAAGACCTAAATGCAACAAGCGTTCGATGGTGGCTTCGTCTCGGACACCGCCGCCCAATTGGATTTTTTTGCCGAATGACGCAGCAACAATTTCTCGGATTGAGTGTTCGTTAACGATGCTCCCTGACTTCGCACCGTCCAAATCGACGCAATGCAAGAACTCAGAGCCAGCATCGAACCAACGTCTCGCAACTTCCGCCGGATTGGAGCTGAAAACGGTGTCACGGTTGTAGTCGCCTTGCTGAAGCCGCACGCATTTTCCACCCAGTAAATCAATCGCGGGCCAAATTTCCACTGTTTTCTCTCTAAAAATGTTGAAGCACCAAAAGCCGTATGGGTCGCTTACGACTTTGGTTTTGCGACCACTCGTGCTGTTGCGTTCGGCAGTTTTCCTTGTTCCACTTCACGCACAGTCACGTGGCGACCGTGCTGTGGAGGCACTAAGCGATGCAAGATAACAGGAAGGGCGTTTGTGTGAACCACCACCTCGCGTCCGTTGTGAATCTGTGTGAACTGCTTTGCACTCGCTCGCTCGGAAGTGGCAAACGACATTAGTGCAGTTATGGCGACCGCAATGAATTTAATGGCTGTATTGATTTTCATAATATCCTGTCCTTTGCTGTTAGATTTGTGCCTTCGCTACATCGAATGCAAGTATACCTCACAGAAAAAGAAAGCGGCGAGAAATTTGTAAATCCTCATCGCTTGGAATGAGTTTGGCGTTTATTCCGATTGAGGAGCAGCAGTCGCAATTCATTGACGATTTCATTATCAATAGCGCTTGAGTTGTTGTCGCATTTGGATGAATCTGGAACGATAGAGTCCATGTAACGAATCGTTCACTTGAGAAGTCCTATGCATTCCGGTTGGCTGGTTGAAACGGCAAGTTTATGGGGCTATCACGGGGCGACGCTGGTTTGCCAGCGTCAAAGCTTGCCCGTCGAGGCCGTGAATGAGTACTGGATCCGAAATCGAGTTCGATTTGATGGTTGGAATTCAATGCTTACTCGATATCGAACTCAAACGCTTTCGCTCAGTAGTGCTCGACGCATTCGGGGATGGAAGAAACTCAGGAGCCTGATCGAAGAGATTCTCCTGTCCGAACCTCTCGCTCGCATCTGCGTGGCAGTTGCAGCGCAGCTCGAAGAACGGCAAGTAGACTACGACTCACGCGCCATACTCCATAACGTGTTCACGACCCATTGCGAAGTTCGAAACCGGTGCCTCAAAATCATTCTTGCGGGAGTAGACAGTGGGAAAGCAGAAGCCGCCGAATTGAACCGTCTACGCCATTACCTTGAGCACTGGACGGATTTGCTCCTTGGGTACTTCGCGTATTCCAGTTTTGGTGCCAACTATGCCTTCTCAAGCTCGCGCATGGAAGAGTTCTCGGACGACTTCAGCCAGCCCAAGCTAGGTTCACAATCGCAAATAGTCTGGTCGCTGCAGCTCGCGAGCTGTCGCAATTGGCTCGACACACATTGCATTCAATCTCCGATCTCGCCCCGAATGAACCAGCGCATTTGTGAAGCAGCAATGGGTATGATCCACTCGCAAGCCTTTGATTCTCTTGGTTGCATGCGATCTCGGCTTATCCAAACCATCGAATACGGCATCCAGCATGCAGAGGAAACCCTTGCAAGCCTCGAATCGAATGGTTGGGAATCCATGTCAAAAGTTTTATCGGTTGGCTCGAATCCTAAACCCATTCGGTTTCCTTGTTGAGTGTTTCAAGGAGACTATTTTTTCGCAACGCTTTTTATGGCTGTAGCGATTCTGCCAGCCATGATGACCTGATGTGGATTGGATGGTTTCGCTCGCAAGAATAATCACTCGAAATCGGCAAGATCGATTTGACTGTTACAAGTTGTGACCAATATTTGCGAGTCCGAACTTTCGGACGATTCGATTCAAGTTTCCCAGACGAATTTATTCGATGCGAATCAGCCGTAGAGCGAGAAACACACCATGAAGGTATTAGTAGCCGACGATTCCTTTATCATGCGCAAGATCATCATCCGCTCGCTAAAGGCAGTCGGAGTCTCCGACATTGTCGAAGCAGCCGATGGACAAGAAGCCATTGATGCCTACAAAGCCTCGCCCGTGGATCTTATCCTCACGGATTGGAATATGCCAGAAAAGAGCGGACTGGAGGTGGTCACCGAAATCCGCGCTCACGGATCCCAAGTGCCGATCATTATGGTTACCACCGGAGCGCAAAAGGGGCAGTGGATCACCGCCTTCCGAGCTGGTGTTGACGATTACCTGACCAAGCCATTCGAAGCAGATGATTTGCGAGCCAAGCTCAACAAGTTCGTTACGGTTTAGGCTAGAGTTATCAGCCGCCCACGTCATTTGCACGTCGGTCTTCGAGAGCTTCTTCCCATAGAGACTTAGCATCTTGCTGGAGCCTTGCACCGACTTGAGTAATGACGTTCATGCACAAAAAATTCGCGCCTCGCGCCGCCAAAGCTGGCGAATAGCCGTGCGTGATACCGTACAGAAAAGCGCCCGCGAACATGTCCCCCGCGCCAGTCAAATCCTTCGGATGGCAAACGAACGCAGGTACGTGTGTCTCCTCGCCATGAAACCGAACAAATGCTCCGTGCGGTCCGTCCGTTACGATGCAGTTTGGAACGAGAGCCTTTAAAGCATCAAAGGCGGCTTCGCTGCTGCTTGCCTTTGTCACCGCGAGAGACTCAGGTGCATTGCAGAACAGTAGGTCACTTTGACTGAGCGCCTCGTGAAATGCATCCCCGAAGACTTCCGGCACAAACGCATCAGAGCAAGTCAATGCGATCTTGGTACCAGCTGCTTTCGCTGCTTGTATTGATTCTCGTATCGCATGCTGGCCCGTTGCCGGGTTTGCAAACACATATCCTTCGATAAATAACCAGGTCGAATTTGCAATGCGTTTCTGATCGACATGGCGAGCCGCAAGATGACTCGAAACGGCCAAGCAGGTCCGCATGGTTCGCTCCGCATCCGGCGTAATCAACGCCAAGCAAGTTCCCGTTGTTTCGCCATAAATAACCGGATTCCCTATGTTGATCTTGAGAGCGTTGAATTCTTCTGCGTAGTGCAAGCCGTACCGATCGTCGCCGACACAACCGATAAACGCGGCTCGACCGCCCAGTTGCGACAGACCGATAATGGAGTTTGCAACCGACCCACCGCTGACCAATCTCAATTCCTCGTTTCGCTGGGCAAATTGCGATAGCAGAGCGTGCTGTTCGTCCGCTTCCATGAGTCTCATCGTACCTCGTTCGAAGCCAAGAGACCCAAATTCCGCTTCGTCTAACTCCAAGAAAATGTCGACGATCGCATTCCCTAACCCACAAACGTCATAGTCGCGCATCGCCGGAGAACTTCTTTCTTGATCTCATTGTTGTTATAAATAAACTATCCTGTGATTTCGAAATTCTAATCCAGTTTGCCCAAGTCGGTAGCCCAACATGACATCAATCCCTGAATCTTGGCTTTTGGGCCATCGCATGTTCGACCTTTCGGGCCGGCGGGCGATCGTCACTGGAGGGGCTCGCGGACTTGGAACGGCCATGGCAACTGCCCTATCAAGTTGTGGTGCCGATGTCATTATCACCGCTCGCAATGCATCCGACGCGCAAGACGTGGCTGCCGCGATATCGGAAGCGACCAAACGGCGGGTCGCAGGTTTCGAACTGGAAATTCAATCCACGGAATCGATTCCAGCTTTTGTGGACCGCGCTGCGAATTGGCTTGGCGGAATCGATATTCTGGTGAACAATGCGGGCATCAATATTCGAGGCCCAATCGAATCGCTAACCTTACCTGACTTTCAAAAGGTGATCGATGTCAACGTCACGGGACTTTGGAACTTGACAAAGCACGTGGTGCCATGGATGAAGCGCCAAGCGTTTGGGCGGATCATCAACATGGCGAGCACACTCGGTACGGTTGGACTTGCGAATCGAACACCTTATGCAAGCAGCAAAGGTGCCGTGGTTCAATTGACACGAGCGCTAGCGATCGAACTTGCTAAAGATGGAATCACCGTAAATGCAATTTGCCCGGGACCATTCCTGACCCCAATGAATGAACCGATCGCAAACACCGAAGACGCCAAACGCAACATCATAGGAGCAACTGCCATGGAACGTTGGGGCCAACTCGAAGAAATCCAGGGCCCCGTCGTCTTCCTCGCGAGCACGGCAAGCAGCTACTGCACAGGAAGTTTGCTGACAGTCGACGGAGGTTGGACCGCACGTTAAATCTCATGCGATGTTCAACTCACTTGGCTCAATGTCAGTTGAGGATGCGGCTGTCACCCACCATAGCTGCCCTGGGCGGGGGAGGCAGAACGAGTTGGTTGGGGGATGGCTCGATGCGCGCTGCCAACGCTCTTATTTCTTGAAGCGTTTGCTGGAATTCCGGCAGTGCGCGGAGCGCAGCAAGTTGCGGATTGGTCTCCACCCGCTCGTAGCGAATGAGAACGCTATGGACGTCTGCGTCCGTGATGCGCCGCCCTGAAAACCAGTCTGGAGGAAGTGCCAAATACTGTTTCCATTGCTCATCGACTCGTGCTTGCAACAAACCGACAGCGTTGGCAAGGTTCAATGCGAGTGGATCAACCGACGTTGCATTTGAACTCGTTTGCCCACCGTTCAAACCCGTCGGATTTGGAGTCGGTGGTTCTGGACTGATTCCTGGTTGTTGAACGGAAGTAAACCGTATGAGTTCATTGACCAACGCTTGCGCCGATTGTGGAACTGTGCCAGTTCCGTTAGGCCCCATTTGATAAAAGGCCTGTGTGGCTGGCACGTCCAATTGCAATGATGAGCCGCTTAATGAGATGCCCGCAAACAATCCACGGCTGCGCGAATAGGTCAAAATTTCGGCTTGCATGCGTGCGTCGGTCGCGGCGCTTGCGTAGCGTCCCATGGGCCCAGCAGCCGCCGAAGCGTCCGCACCCAGTGTTAACTTTCCCTGTCGAATATTGTCCAAACTTTTAGGCGATCGAAACACTAAAACGAGATCCGTAGCTTGGACACCGATTTGCCAGCCGACGCTCCCTCCACCCATGGTAATGAACTCGGGCGCCAACCAGCGTCCAGCTTGATCTCGCGCTAAAAGAACTCCTCGGCCGCCGCTGACACCGACGACAAATGCGCCTCGCATGTAATGGGGAATGATGGCAATTCCAGCAGCTTCCGCGAGCAAGCGTTCTGGGATGCGTTCCGCACCCCTTGCCAACTCTTGAAGAACAACGCCAGCTTCATTCACCACCCCAGACTCGGACGCGGTCGGACTAATCTGGGCCGGCACCTGTAGGCCTTGACCGTAGATCGCATTGCTGGGTGCAACCAAGACAAAACATGCAGTTAAAGAGCAGCAACAAAGTCGAAAGGGCATCTTCATTCTAAAGCTTTTCCAGTTAGTTCTTATAAGTTCCTAGCAAGACTCAAATTCCGAGTTTCTCCCGCGCGGATGTTAGAGACACGCCCGCCCCAAACGAAACCCCAATACCGTTTTTTTGCTCGGAAAATTGGAGCAATTTTGGTGAAGTGTGCCTGCACCTATTTTGAGTAATGGACTTGCGATGACTTCAAAACTTATCTACTCACTCCTTCATTTGGTTTATCCATCCGTATCCAACAAGTGAGGAAGATAATCCGGCGTCGATTCTAGATGAGCAAAAATGGACGATCGGAATTCCCAGGTCGCGAATTGCGATGCCTGAAATAGACGCTTTGATGAAGTTTAACCCGATAGGCAAGGAGGTCTTTGGGTGGCAAAGAAAAAGGCAAAGCCGAAGAGCGGTTGGCGATCATCGTCGATTTTATGGATGATTATTACCGCCATCTCGGGCGGCGGCGTTACCGGCTACGTCAACCCAGAGCTGCCCATCCTTGGGCCAATCGTAAAGAACTTGGTTGCCGCTCGAGCGAGCAGCGAATCTGCTGCGCTCACTGGCAATCCCGAAGACCGCGGCGACTCCTATACGAATGGACGAGTTCTAACCTCCGCTCAAGCAGCACCAGCCTTTGCTGGGCCCGCATTGTCAGGCACCGCTCAACCCGCCTACGCTCAACCCACCTACTCTCAACCCGCCTACGCTCAACCCACCTACTCTCAACCCGCCTACACTCAACCCGCCTACGCTCAACCTACCTACGCTCAACCTACCCAATCTCAACCTTCCTACGCTCAACGGCCAAACGACAAGTTGTTGATAGCAACATTCAACATTCAAGTCTTCGGGGCGAGCAAGTTGGCAAAACGCGAAGCGATGGCAGTCATCGTGCAGGTTATTCGTCACTTTGATATTGTGGCTATTCAAGAAGTCCGAGCCAAGGAAGACAATATTCTGCCGAGTCTCGTGAATGCGATCAATGAGGACGGCAGTCGGTATGGCTACCTAATCGGGCCCCGTTTAGGCAGGTCCGTTAGTACCGAACAATACGCTTTCGTTTATGACACCAACCGAGTTGAGTATGATCCAAGTTGCGTAGGAACAGTCCAAGATCCCAGTGATTTATTGCATCGAGAACCCTTCGTAGCCCGCTTTCGCCCACGCACCGATATGCCGGAAAGAGCTTTTTCCTTTTGGCTCGTCAATATTCATACAGACCCTGATGAAGTCGCAACAGAGATTGCGGCACTTGCGGATGTCTTCCAATCCATGCGATCTGCGAGGCCTGACGAAGACGACGTGATTCTTCTGGGCGATTTGAACGCCAGCGAAACTCAACTCGGTAAGCTAGGGAAAATTCCCGGTATGCGATGGGTCGTCAGTGGAGCAATGACCAACACGCGACGGACCAAAGCGTATGACAACATTCTCTTTGACGGTCCATCGACGAGTGAATTCACAGGTCGATGGGGGGTATTTGTTCTCGAAAAAGCGTTCCGCCTTACCATGGATCAGGCTTTGGAAGTTTCGGATCACTCACCGGTATGGGCCGAGTTTGACATCTGGGAATCACCCCAGCGGAACCAGTTTTCAGGTAGAAATCCTCAACTGACTCGCTAGTTTTTGGCGTCCGACTTTCTCCTAAGGCTTTCCATTCAAACTCGACAATCAAAGTGGAACATGCTCTTGCCATCGATTGCAAAGATCGCAAAGCGTTACGGCCGTAACGATTAAACCAAAGATCATCTCCATTTTTCCGGCTCATCTTCCAAAAACTTTCCAGATGATTCGCTTTTCATCAAGTCAGTGCCATATTTCGTTTCTGTTGATGTTGACTGAACGAATCCTGAAAATATGGCAAGATGATGCGATTTCCAAACCAGTTGTTACTAATTGCGGTTTTGTTGTCATTCTGTGGATGCCGTGTTTTCCGAAACATCGAGCAATGGAAGTGTGATAACATGGGGATGTGCCATTTTGGAATAACCCCCACGGCTCAGTCGATGGCACCCCCTGCCTCGATCCCATTTCAGAATCCTCCTGTAATTTACCAATCCGCGCCCATGGGAAATTCGGTTCAAGTCTTTCCCCAGAGTTCACCGATGGTTCCTCAAACGGTTGGCGTTCCCGCGAACAGTTCCAACTGCGCGCAGTGTCAAAAATAGGGGGCATAAGATCCAATGGTCGCACCCGATGAATAGGCGTTATGAAGCAAGTTATTGCAGTGATTCGACCGTATTTGGCAGAACGACTGCTTGAAAGCCTGAGGTTATCGCCGCTTGAAGCCTTGCAAGTGACCGAGGTCAAAGGATTTGGCCGCCAAAAAAGCTATCTCGACCAATACTCGTCTACGGAGTACTCTCTGGCTTTCTTGCCCAAGGTCGAAATAACCTTATATGTGGATGACTTGCGGGTCGAGGAAGTTCTCAAGACGATTGTGGACACGGCGCGGAGTGGCAGAATGGGTGACGGAAAAATCATGGTGCTCGATGTTGGTGAAGGATTTTGAATGATGACTTTGCATTCCCACCCCGATTCACTTAGACTCCTGAGACGCGATTTTCATCTAAAGTTTGCAAGCGAACAGGTATTCATCGATGCGATTTAAGCAGCTGGACAAGATTACGGAACTGATTCCAGGCAAGAAAATCGTTGCCGTCCGAGAAGTTCATGCAGGGGAGGACTACTTCCGAGACCATTTTCCACTCTTTGCAGTCATGCCAGGTGTGCTGATGCTGGAATCCATATTTCAGGCATCTTGTTGGCTAATCCGCGCGACGGAAAACTTTGAAAACTCCCTGCTAACCCTTCGCGAGGCGAAGAACGTAAAATTTGTCGACTTTATGCAACCCGGGCAAACGTTGGTTATCACTGCTGAGATCGTGAAAATATTCAACGATAGCGTGTCGATCAAAGCGTCTGGAACCAAGGGTGATGGTGATACTGTGGCGGTTTCGGCGCGACTCACGATTGGCAAAGAAAACTTAAAAACAAAAGATGCCGCGTTGGAGTCGTTGGACGCATTTATGCGAGATTCGATGCGACAAGGCTTAAAGGGACTTCTCAAAGACGACTCGGACGCCCAGAGCGATGGGCGGGGATTCAAAGTCCAACTCAACTGACACATTACACGCCCTTCGTTCCTCAGGGCGTGCCACCCAATTTAACGGTAGATTTCAAACTGCAGCTCGCCGTACGCGGACTATCGCAAGCCAGCCAAACCCGTTTTCGAAGTCGTCGTCGTCGAGAACTGATCGAGAAGCTGTTGGTTGGTCTGCTTAAATCCGATCAGAGACTGCTCTTGAAGCAAATGTCCCTTGTTAGCCCGCAAAATGGCGAGCGCGAGAGCCTTGTTCTTTTGCCAATTTCCAAGGGTGAATTTCCGGATGTCGGTGTAGGGCTTATCGACCTTGGCAGCAATTTTCGGAACTAGATGAAATCCATCTCCAGCACGCACCAACGTGAAGTGCATCGTAATGTACAATCCAGCAATACCGACCGCGACTCCGACAGCAAAACTACTTACTCGATTCATCCGTGCTCCACTCCGTTTCGTTGTGATAGGCCTAACGCAAAATTACTGCTCTGCACCATCTGTGTCTAGATCAACGCACACACCTTCTTTTTCTTCGAACTGATTCTTGGCGAACAATACCAAATGGCAAAACCAGCAATCACTCATACCCCACAATCCGGTCCTTGGGACTGGAATCTTCCTGAAATATTTATTCGACGATGCCGTGAAAAAGGGGCTGCAACCAAGGTCTCCGACTCGTCGGGCATTAAGCTTAGTGGCAACGACTTGCTATTGAGAACGTTGGTGTTGAGACGAATCTTTGAGCGAGAGGTTTTAAAACCAGATGAGCGATATGTCGGAGTGCTTTTGCCGCCAACCGTACCTGGAGCGGTTGCCAATTTTGCGTTGGGATTGTCAGGTCGCGTTGCGGTTAACTTGAACTATACCGTAAGCGAAGCGATCATCAATCAATGCATCGAGCAGGCAGGGATAAAGAACATCTTAACTAGCCGGAAAGTGATAGAAAAACTGGGCATTAAACCAGCCGCCAACTTGATTCATCTTGAGGATATGAAGGAACATGCGACGATCGGTGACAAGCTCGCATGCGTGATGATGGCCAAGTTTTTGCCGATGATGTTTGTCTCGAGATCGCTTGGACTGAATCGGCTTAAGAGCGATGATCCTTTAACGGTGATCTTTACCTCGGGTTCGACGGGCGCTCCCAAGGGTGTCCCTCTCAGCCTGCTGAATGTTGCCTCGAATATTCAAGGTTTCGACCAATTCATCGGTGTGAAAGGGTCGGATAACTTTTTGGGTATCTTGCCATTCTTTCATTCGTTTGGTTTTACCGTGACGCTTTGGGGAGCCATGACTTTGCCCTCCTCCGCGTGCTATCATTTCAATCCGCTCGAACCACGTCAGATCGGCAAGCTGGTTGAGGCGAACAAGTCGACGGTCGTCTTGGCAACGCCAACATTTCTGCGAACGTACCTTCGTCGCATCGAGCCTGAGCAATTCAAGTCGGTCGAAGTGGTCGTGGTGGGCGCCGAGAAGATGCCTCTGAGTTTAGCGGACGCGTTTGAGCAAAAATTTGGAGTGCGACCGACGGAAGGCTATGGCACGACCGAATTGAGTCCTGTTGCCTCCGTCAATGTACCACCATCGCGAGCGAAAACAGCCGACAAAAATGCGGGCTGCCGCGATGGATCTGTCGGCAAACCGATTCCCGGTGTTTCCGCTCGGGTCGTTTCGTTGGACGACGGCAAGCAACTCGATACCAATGTTTCAGGGATGATTCAAGTAACCGGTCCCAACGTCATGTCGGGATACCTCAAACAGCCGGAGCTTTCAGCCAAAGTCATCAAAGATTCCTGGTACGAAACCGGAGATGTCGGATACATCGATGATGATGGCTTTTTGTTTATTACAGGACGCCAGAGTCGTTTCTCCAAAATCGGAGGCGAGATGGTGCCGCACATTCAAATCGAAGAAGCAATCATGTCCGTTTTGGGCGAAAGCGAGGACGATTTGTGTGTTGGTGTGACCAGCGTATCCGACGAAAAGAAAGGCGAGCGACTCATCGTTTTGCACAAAGCCATCCAAAAATCACCCAGTGAAATCCTCAAGGAGTTGTCGGCAATGGGCTTGCCAAACCTGTTTTTGCCCTCGGAAGACAGCTTCATCTTGGTCGACGCAATTCCGATACTAGGAACAGGCAAATTGGACTTGCGAGGACTGCAGCAAATGGCAAAGGATAAAACGAGTGGCACGTTCGGATGAACGAATGGCGTGTCGCCCAGAACTTGGATTTTTTGCCAGAACCACGTTTTTGAACGGGTGGCGTCGGGTTTATGTGGATTTGTGTTGTAGACAACTCGTTCGCTGTGATTGATAATGCCGAGAACGCTTGAACGAGCTTTAGGCGAATTTTCTTTCCGTTGTTCACTGCATTGCGGGCGTCAATTGATTACCGGAGACTCTGATTATGTACAAGGCTGCGGCGTTGCTGAGTTGTGTGGCTTGCTTGTTTTTCGTTCAAGGCTGCGGTAATTCCAGCACCCCGCCGACGACGGCCGCCAGTCCGGCATCTAGCCAACCATCTAGCCCACCATCTACCGGCAATTCTGGATCGGGTGAAGCTGCAGCGGTCTCAAGCGGACAAAGTGGCTCCTCGTCGGATGGATATGACAGTTCAAACTCAGGATCTCCTCCTCAATCCTCAAGCATGCTAGCCGGACCAGGCAATCCGGGTTCTTCCGGTAGTGGAATGGGCGGAATGGGCGGAATGCCAAGTGGCAGCGGAATGCCAAGTGGCAGCGGAATGGGTGGAATGGGTGGAATGCCAAGTGGCAGCGGATACAACTCTGGGGGAGAGGGTTCAGGAAATGGCGATTATGGTTATGGATCGTCCGGACCTGGTGGTATGCCTGGACCTGGCGGCGAAGGTGGCTCAGACGCTTACGGATACGGAGCTGGTGGAATCGCAGGGGGAGGAATGGGAGCGGGAGGAATGGGAGCGGGAGGATACGGTGCCGGCGGAATCGCTCGTCGCGCAGCTCCCAAAAAATTGACTCTCAAAGAACGTGCTACGGCCGCATTTCAGGTGGGAAATACCAAGCGCGCTTACACGCTTCTAGAAGCCTCCGCTATTCAGGCGTCGGATGAGGATGCATCGGAAATATTGTCCCATTACCGTTGGGCACAGCATCATGAGCGACCGCAGCTCGGCATTACGATCGCCGTTGGAGCAACGATCAAGAATCCGCTCAACGTCCCGGACTTGGCTCCCATAGGTTCGGGCGCTGCCAACCAAAACCAAGGAGGCTATGGTGGCATGGAAGGAATGGCGGGACCAGGCGGATCCGATGCCTCAGCCGGAAAGAAAAAAAGCTTTGCAGAAGTATCCGGTTCCTTTGGTAAACAACTCGTACAAGCTGTCTCCGACAAACATGGAGAAGGGCTTTGGACGGATGCATTTCGCGAAGTCTCGCTTGGTCGCCCAAGGAATCCTGTCGGCGGTGATGCCGGAGGGTATGGCACAAGTGGCTATGGTCCAGGTGGCTATGGTGCGGGCAGTGAAGGAGATGGATACGGCGGAAATTCCGGTGGTCCAGGATTGAATCCAGGCGGAATGTCCCTCAAGTTTTTTCAAGGACCGGGAAAGCTCGGCGCTTTTTTAGGACCGGATGGGGGACAAAGCGGAAATTCGGAACAGCCTGGCATGGGACCAGGCGGTATGGGACCAGGCGGTATGGGACCAGGCGGTATGGGAGCACCTGGTATGGGGCCAGCCGGTATGGGAGGACTTGATATGGGTCCAGGTGGAATGCCGGGCTTCGGCCCAGATTTTAAGCTTCCCGCCGGCTCAACTCCGATAGGTCCCGGCATGACCTACATCGGGGTAGACGAATCCAGCAAGTTGATTAAGAAGGCCGCCCAAGAAGGTTATGACTGCCTCATGATTTTTGAACTCGAAATCGGCTTCAACCGAATACTAAACAAAGCAAACAACGACACCCGTATCAAAGTTCTCGTGCCAAATGAAGTCGTCAAAGACACCGAGGGAGTCTTTTCTTCCAAGAAGCTCAACAATATTGCTGCATTAAAGGCAAAGAACGGTGGCCAGTCTGATGGCGTGGATGACGTTGTCGAATTGGTGGTCAAGAAAACAGTCGAGAAATTCGGTCTGCAAGAAATCCCCTCAACGCTAACTCTTGCTGAAGTTAAAAAGAGTATAGCTGCCTTGATCGACGACAAAGATCGGCCGGTTATGGAACGACTTAGCGAAATCAATTTTTATTACGCCAAGGGTTACATTGACGAAAATGAGAAGGCATCCGCGTTTGAAAGAATAGACGAGAAGCTTGGTTCAACCTTGGCGACAGGCACCTCATCGGAAAAACTTGCTGCCATCGAGAAATTGCTGGAGCGAGATGCCAAGTAAAAACGGACTAATGCTTAATAAAGCCCTAGTTTTCGGGTATGCTTCGTTGTGCGACGTTCCGCGTCGCAGGAATCACGACGGTGGAGCGTCGTGCAACTTAGTAGCTCACGACTTCGGCAAAAGATAGTTTCGCCGATGACCTGCCGAATCCCGCCGAAAGCGACTGTTGTGCACCAACGTTCATCAATACTTCTTTTCTGCACGGTCGGTTTTGTCGCATGGGCGTCCGCTTCGCTCAAGGCGGACGATGCGGAATTGGACGCGTCCGACGATCGCGTTGTTTTCTTTGAAAACAAGGTCCGCCCGCTTCTGGTGAAACGCTGTCTTGATTGCCATTCGTCGGATGCCGAGATCAACGGAGGGCTTGCGCTTGACTCGAAAGCGGGTTGGCAACTTGGCGGAGATTCAGGACCGGCCATCAATCAGGACGATTGGCAAAAGAGTTTGCTTTGGATAGCTACCAACTATCGCAATCCGCATCTGCAAATGCCACCCGATGGCAAGTTGGCGGAGCCGGAAATAGAGATTATTCGTACTTGGCTCAGTCAAGGCGCGGTCGATCCGAGGGTAGCAACGACCGTTAAGAAGACAAACAGCGCTGCTTTGAGTGTCGAAGACTCGCAACAACACTGGGCGTATCGGAAAATTGAGAGCAACAGGGTAACAAACCCTACCAACCCGAGCGGCAATGTCATTGATGCTTTCTTGTCGCCTCGTCAGGCTTCTGCGGGTCTTGAGCCAGCCGACAAAGCCTCGATGTCCGTTCTTCGTCAACGATTGTGGCTTGATCTACACGGGCTAAGGCCCGACGCGGTCGCGATCCAAGCGAGTCCTGATTTTAATCAGGAATGGGACGAACAGGCTTACGATCAATATGTGGAAAGCCTGCTTGCCTCACCTCGTTTTGGCGAACGATTCGCAAGGCACTGGATGGATGCAGTTCGGTTTGCGGAGTCGATTACGTTGCGTGGATTTGTGCTATCGGACGCGTGGCGTTACCGAAACTATTTGATTCGATCGTTTAACTCGGACAAATCCATCTCGCAGTTTTTTCGAGAGCAGATTGCGGGGGATCTGATGCCCTCGGACAACGTTGAGCAGCGAACCGAGCAACTGACTGCAACGTCGATGTTAGCCATCGGCGATACCAATCTCGAAGAGCAAGACAAGAAACAATTGGAAATGGATTATGTCGATGAGCAATTGGATATGATTGGCAGAGTCTTGCTCGGTCAGACGATCGGTTGTGCTCGATGCCATGACCACAAATTCGATCCCATTCCGACTCGCGACTACTATGCTCTTGCTGGTATCTTGAAGTCGTCCATCGCACTGGATCATTCCAATGTCTCGAATTGGGTACGCGTCCCGCTGCCTCTAGATAGCCAAACGGAAAACACGTTTGCGAGCATCGCTTCCGAAAAAGCGGATTTGAAGAAACAGCTCGAAACGATCAAGAAGCGACTGCAATCGAGTTCGAATTCAAGTTCGTCGCTTGTTGTGGCTACGGAAGATCTCGATGGAATTGTGGTGGACGATGATTCAGCTCAAAAAACCGGGGATTGGCAAGCTTCTTCGTCGGTGAAGGTTTATGTGGGGTCCGGCTATTTACACGATCACAACACAGGCAAGGGAACGAAGTCCGTACGCTTCGAACCTAAGAATCTTAAGCCTGGTACTTACAGGGTGAGACTCTCGTATAGCCCGGGCGAAAATCGAACCAATGCCGCCATGGTTCGGATCTTCTCCGCCGATGGAGAAGATGTCGTTCGGATCGATCAAACCGTCAAGCCTAAGGATAATGGCTTATGGCAAACGCTCGGATCTTATCGTTTTGAACCGAATGGTCAGGCCACGGTCGTTATTAGCAATCAAGACTCGACCGGCCACGTCGTAGCGGATGCGGTTCAGTTCCTGCCAGATGCAGCAAACGAAAAAGAGACGCTCAATGAGTCAGCCTCTAAACCTGTCTCTGTGAGCAAGCAAGACCTTGAATCGCTTCGAAAGAAAGCAGCTCTATTGGAAGCCGAGCTTAAGAAATTGCAATCGAGGTTGGATAACAGGCCGATGGTCATCTCGGTAAGGCCGATGGACAAACCGATGGATCTTGCAATTCATGTTCGTGGAAGCGTTCATCAATTGGGGGCAGTCGTACCACGGGGCTACTTGAGTTGCGTCCCGAGCATGGAAACAACGGTACCGATTGGGCAGGATTCAAATGGACGCTTGGAATTAGCCAATTGGATCGCATCCGACGAGAACCCGCTATCCGCTCGCGTCTACGTAAACCGCGTTTGGTACTGGCTGATGGGAGATGGTATTGTTCGTTCCATCGATAACTTTGGTACGACCGGAGAGTTACCTGGCCATCCAGAGTTGTTGGATTTTCTGACTCTTCAATTCATTCAGCACGGTTGGTCGACGAAGTGGTTGGTGCGGGAAATCGTTCGGTCCGAGAGCTATCAGCGTTCAAGTCGATGTTCGTCCGACGCGTTGGAAAAGGATCCGGATAATCGGTTGTTTGCACGCGGTTGCGTTCGACGATTGGATGCGGAAGCGATCCGTGATTCACTATTGAGCATCAGCGGTGAACTGGATCTAGGCAGTCAAATAGATTCGGTCATACCTGCGGAAATGAAAGAAGACTACAAGTTCTCTCACCGCGCCCGCTACCGATCGCTATATGGGCCTTTGTTTCGAAACTCTCCGCTTGAGCTATACACGGAATTCGATGGAGCGAATCCAAGCTTTCCTATCAGTAAACGCTCGCGGAGCACGATTGCCCCGCAGGCTCTAGCATTGCTCAATAGCGATTGGGTTGCGGAGCGAGCGTCGAAATTCGCAACTCGCGTTGCCAATTCAAACACAATGTCGAATGAACAGAAGATAGACTGTTGCTTCTTGTCGACGGTGAGTCGGCCCGCAACCGAACTAGAAACGGCTTGGGCAAAGTCGTTGATCGAAGCGTCGACCACTCGGTCCGGATCGGCGGATACCGTTTGGTGCGATTTAGTTCGTGATCTGGTAGCGTCCATCGATTTTCGCTTTATTGAATAGGGCCGTGAACCAAATGATGCACCGACGTTTATTTCTCAACTCCACTGCCTGCGGCTTTGGGTCACTCGCAACCGCTTCGCTCTTGTCTCAATGGGCAACCGAACCTCGCGTTTTCGCCAACGAAATTGCGACATCGAGCGGACTCCATCATCCAGCCAAAGCGAAGCGGGTCATTTTTCTCTTCATGCAAGGTGGCGTTAGCCAAGTTGACTCGTTCGACCGCAAGCCATTGCTTGAGCAGCGGGATGGGGAAATGATGGAGTTTGACGATGCCCGTGAGTTTGCAAACAAAGGGACGGTTGGCTCAAAGCAACGCGTGATGAAATCGCCATGGGAATTTAAACAATACGGTCAGACGGGGCGTTGGGTGTCGGATTTGTTTCCCAAGATGGCTGAGCATGTCGACCGAATGGCCTTGATTCATAGTATGCACACCGAGGGCGTTGCGCATGGACCGGCGACGTTGTTTTTGCACAGTGGCTCACAGAACTTTATTCGGCCGTCGATGGGATCATGGATCCATTACGGGATCGGTTCCGAGAATGACAATCTTCCGGGGTTTGTCTCGATCGCTCCCTCGATTGGCAATGGAGGGCCTCGCAATTATGGCAGCGCTTTTTTGCCCGCTCGCCATCAAGGGACTCCGATAGGCAAAGCAGGAGAAAGTCAGCTACGCATCGATTATTTGAATGCGACCGGCGATTCGTCCAGTCGATCGAAGTTGGATCAGATTCAAAAACTCAATCGCCTTCAGCTTGATCGACGCGGAAACCAAGACAGCGAGCTAGATGCAGTCATCGAGTCGTACGAGATGGCTTGGCGAATGCAATCGACGGCGCCGGAGTTACTGGACTTCACCACCGAGTCCGAAGAAACCAATCGTCTCTACGGGCTCGATCAAAAGGAGACCGAATCGTATGGGCGCAAGTGTTTGCTCGCTCGAAGGCTCTGCGAATCAGGTGTTCGATTTGTCCAGGTGAATTACGGAGACAACTCTGCTAACCCCGCATGGGATCAGCATTCCAATCTCCCCAAGCACGCGGACCATGCTCGCGCGGTCGATCAGCCAATTGCGGGACTCATGACCGATTTGGCGCGGCGGGGCCTTCTGGAAGACACTCTGGTTTGGTGGGGTGGAGAGTTTGGGCGGGCTCCCTATGCCCAACAGAACGGAACCGGACGCGACCACAATCCGGGCGGCTTTACCGTATGGCTAGCCGGCGGCGGTATTCAACCAGGCATCGCCTATGGCCAAACCGACGAGTTCGGCCATCGAGCAATTCACGACAAAGTGCACATGCACGACTTGCACGCCACCGTCTTGCACTTGCTCGGAATCGATCATGAAAAACTAACGTTCAAGCACGCTGGCCGCGATTTCCGACTCACGGACGTGCATGGTCGAGTTGTGCACAGAATTATTTCATAGCAGAGCAAATCAACGAATCGAACCATTTCGAATGCAGAAGACCGAAGAGGATGGCTTGATGGGGCTCGTGCCCCCGACAAACTCAGAAATGGGTGTGGTCCACATAAGCCGTCCGATGTTGCATCCCAATATCTACCGAAAACGCATCCTCGAGGTTGAGGGGAACCCAGTCGCTGGCCAATGGGTCGCCGTCTACCATCAGCAATTGCCCCGCGAAACCAATCGGCGAGACGGCGACTCCCGTGACGGTGCCTCCCGTGACGGCGGCTCCCGTGACGGCGGCTCTAGGCAAGGTGGCTTCGTGGATAGACGGGAATCCGCGTACGGTCCTACTTCCAGCTCGAGCTCGAGCTCGAACTCTTACTCGAATTCTTCGCCGAGGGAACCGCGTGGCACTCCCCAGTTATTTGCATACGGCATCTACAATCCAAAATCGGAAGTTGCCGTAAGGCTCTACTCATGGTGGGGGCAATGGCCAGACGACGCTTTCTGGGAAAGCAAGATCCGAGATGCGGTATCGTTGCGGCGGGATATTCTCAAACTCGATAAAGTTACAGACGCGTATCGAGTTCTGCATGGTGAATCGGACGGCACACCGGGTCTCGTTGTCGATCGTTATGGCGACTGTTTGAGTGCGGAAGTGTTTAGCTTGGGGATGTACAAACGCTGCGAACCGATCTTGGCAATGCTCGCCAAGGAACTGGGGACCAAGCATACACTCATTCAAGAATGCCCCCAGTTTATTAGTCAAGAAGGCTGTTCGGTTGCAAATCGGGCGTCACCTGAGTTGCCATCGAGCGTGGTGATCAACGAAAACGGAGTGAAATATCGCGTTCACTTTGGGACAGGCCACAAGACTGGTTTCTTTTGCGATCAACGCGATAATCGACATCGACTGGCGCAACTATGCGAAGGAAAATCGGTTTTGGATCTGTGCTGTTACACGGGCGGCTTTTCGGTGCAAGCGGCCAAGGCTGGTAACGCTTCCGAAGTGACTGGAGTCGATTTGGATGCGGAACCGCTCGCTACGGCGAAGAAGAATGCCGACATCAATCAGACCCGCGTACGTTTTGTTCAATCGGACGCATTTGCTTTTATGCGTGACATGTTGCGAATCGGCCGACAATACGATGTAGTTGTGTTGGATCCACCGAAACTGATACGCTCCCGATTGGAACTTGAGGAGGGGAGTCACAAACACTTCGACCTAAATCGGCTTGCTATTCAACTGGTCAAGCCAGGCGGAATATTACTGACGTGCTCCTGTGCGGGGTTATTGGACGATGAGTCCTTTCACGGTATCGTACGTTCTGCCGCCAAGGCAACGGGGTTTGACGATTCGGGTAGTCCTTTACCTCCCCGGACTCTACAAATCTTGCACTCGCACGGAGCTGCTCCGGATCACCCCGTTGTGGCTCATTGCCCTGAAACAGGCTACCTTAAGAGTATTTGGGCAAGAGTTTTATAAGGTCATGACATGAAGTTTGCGATTTGCAACGAGACGTTTGGAGACTGGCCGATCGAACAAGGCTTCGAAGCGGCCAGAAAGTTCAATTACACGGGCATCGAGGTAGCTCCGTTCACACTTGGAAACAGCGTTTACGAAATCACAACGCAGCAGCGACGCGATTATTTGGAATGCGCGAAAAAGCATGGACTGGAAATCGTAGGGTTGCACTGGCTGCTTGCCAAAACAAACGGCATGCATCTTACGGTCGGTGATGCTGAGGTCCAGAACCGGACACTCGATTACTTGATCGCGCTCGTTCAGTTATGCAGCGATCTCGGTGGCAAAATTATGGTGTTGGGATCTCCCATGCAACGCAACTTTCCCGCGACCATGACTCATGCTACGGCGATGGATAATGCGGCCAAGTTGCTAAGCCAAGTTGTCCCCGCGCTTGAAAAGCACGATGTGAGGCTGGCGATCGAACCCCTTGGACCCCAAGAAGGAAATTTCCTCAATCACGCTTCTCAAGCGAGAGAATTGATCGAAAAAATAGGAAGCCCAAATGTCAAGTTGCATTTGGACGTCAAAGCCATGAGCAGCGAAGGCACGCCGATCGATTCGATCATTCGCGACCACGCAGACATCATGATCCACTTTCATGCAAACGACCCCAATCGATTGGGGCCCGGAATGGGCGACGTGGATCAGCGCCCGATTTTCAAAGCCTTGAAGCAGGTCGACTACGCGGGCTGGGTGAGCGTCGAGGTTTTTGACTACTCACCTGGAGTGGATCGCATTCTTGGAGAAAGCATGGCCAATATGTTGGCCGTGTGTGAATAAAAGTGGGCACAAGGTCGTTGGAGAAGTTACGCTCTGGGTTCCCGCCTGCGCGGGAATGACGTGGAGAAGTTACGCTCTGGGTTCCCGCCTGCGCGGGAATGACGTGGGAAGTTACGCTCTGGGTTCCCGCCTGCGCGGGAATGACGGGCCTGCGCGGGAATGACGGGCCTGCGCGGGAATGACGGGCCTGCGCGGGAATGACGTGGAGAGTTACGCTAGCTTCTCTTGCAACGGGACTCGGTTCAAATAATCGCTTTCGCCTGTCGAGTTGCAGTATTATTTTGAAAATAGATGTAAACTAGAAACCCATTAGGCGTGCAGGCAGTATTGTTCAACCGTCTGCCGCTCGCTCAAACGTAGTTCGTATGGAACATCGACCTTTAAAACTTTTTTGTTGGAGTGGTAATCATGAAATTGTGGACAAGAACTTGGAATCGCTTGGCACTTGCAAGCGCGTTCGGTTTCGTTGCGCTACTTGGTCCAGTTTCTCAAACTTCGGCAGCGGACACGTTGACGATCGGCTCGGTTGCGCCGGAACTCGACATCGAGCATTGGGTACAGAACGGGAATGGCCGGTTCAAGCCTGTCACGAAATTTGCAAAAGACAAAGTTTACGTTGTGGAGTTTTGGGCCACATGGTGCGGTCCATGCGTGGCGAGCATGCCACATTTAGCGGACTTGCAAAAAAAGTTTGCGAGCGGGGTTCAGATCGTTAGCATCAGCAACGAAGATCTTGAAACCGTCGAGAAATTCTTGGATCGACCGGTGAGTGCGAAGAAGAAAAAGAGTGATGTCAAGGAAGAGGAAGACACGAAAGCCGACGAACAAACCTATCGAGACCTGACCAGTACGTACTGCTTAACCACCGACCCAGATAGCTCTTGCCACAAAGCCTACATGGAAGCTGCGAATCAGAACGGAATTCCATGCGCTTTCATCGTTGGCAAAGACCAAAAGATAGAGTGGATTGGTCACCCGATGTCGATGGACGAAACGCTGACTGCTGTAGTGGAAGGTACGTGGGATCGCGCCGCATTTGCCGAGAAGTTCAAAGAACAAGAAGTGATGCAAGCTTTGATGGCGGACCTCTCTCGCAGTATGCGCAGCGGAAAGACATCCAAAGCGCTTTCGACCATCAATGCTGCGATCGAAGATGCAAAAGATCCTATGTTCAAGAAGCAGCTTAAGATGATGAAGGTGCAGATCGCCATGAGTGGCAAAGGGGTCGGCAAGGAACTCACCACGATCCTGGAAGAAGCGTATGGCGAGAATGCCGACAATCCAGCATTCATCAATAGCCTGGCTTGGGGGATTTACGAAAAAAACGAAGCGGGCGAACTCGATGACAAAGCGCTTGTGACAATGAGTCGCAAAGCGGCACAAAAAGTTGCCGATGCGGCGCCGGCGGAGACCAAGGGAGCGATCCTCGATACGATTGCCCATTTGCAGTTTCTCGAGGGTGACATTGAAACCGCCATGAAGACGCAAGCCAAAGCGATCGAATTGGCAGAAGGTGATATGAAGGCAGAAATGTCGGTGTTTCTCAAAACCTTGCAGGAAGCTGCCAAGAAAACGGACAAATAGGGTGGGGACATGATTCGAATGCCTCTGGGTTTATCCCAGAGGTTCGTTACCTTCACGCTAGGGCCCCCGGGATTTTTCGAGGCATGGCGCCGAACATCATTTATTTAGTGGATTTGCCGCAGTCAAAGGCTCTATCACAACCCGAAGCGTCAGAGCGTCAGCGAGGGGCAGACCATCCCGCGCTCACGCGTCGGGTTGGGATTAATGCGGATGAAATCAGCAGTCCCCGAAGCGGGGCGAGGGGGAGAAAAAACGCTGGGTTCACGCAAATTCGTTGGGATTTCGATTCTGGCGTGCTGCGAAATTTGGGTAAAGATGAAGGGCTCTAGCCCCGGTGGTTGTTACAGATTTACAGTCACGGAATAACTGTAGCCCGGCGTTTTCTTGATTAGGGGATCCTCGATTATTCTCGCTCGCTCTGTCTCTTCGTTTATTCGACACCACAATGTTGCTGCTTTCGAATCGTTATCGATTTCATAACCAAATCGTCTGCCCTCGCACGTTTCAAGCTCAACGCCACCTTGAGCAAACTGGTCTAGCTCGCGAAGGTCCGTTGGCAAGCGATTTTTTTCGAGCGAAAAGCGTTTGAGCTCTATGGCCGCCATCGTCAACCGACGATGATCCTCAAGTCGCAAAAAAACTTGTGCCATTTCACCAAACATGAATTGCTGATTGGACCACCAATACCCTGTTGCCGAATCTGTCGCGTTTCGTTTCCAAAGTCCCCTTAAACCCCGGTATCCATCCTTGACAAGACTACGAGATTGTTGGAGTTGATCGAACATTTGCTTCTTCACACTTGGGAGCGGTATGAAATCCACCAAGCCTCGCGGTGAATCTGATGAGAGTTGGCTTCCGTCCACATCCAATACTTTTTGCCAGACTGCGTTCAAATCCAAAGGCCGAATCATTTCTTTCAATGACACAAGTTGTGCTTCGTCCCAAAGGTCGACTTCAAGCGACTTCGTAATCGAGTAATAGAGCGTGTGTCGATGGCCCATCGAGAGATGAGTCGATATCGAACCCAAATTGCAGTCAAAGGCGGCAATGGAATCTAGCATGGTTTCCAGGCTCTGAATGGCTCGGGGCGAGTCCCCTTCATGAACTGCGGATTCGAATTCCAAAGACAGGAGCTGGAGAACGGAACGCGATGCGTAAAGTCGATCCCAGTACTCATCGAATTGGATCGGAATCCAAACTGGCTTTTTGAGAGTCCCAACGGCTCGAATGCGTTCGATCAGAGGCTGTACTTCCTGTAGAAAATCCTTTAGGTGATCATAGTATTCCGGTGACCCCACAGGAAACGGAGGATCCATTGATTCTTTCTGAAAAAGTTGCATGCGATTCGAGATGAGTTGGCTGGAAGCAAGTGTTAGAATCTCGCTCCACTCAACCGTTCCCTCGGTCGATGTCTGCGAATGATACCAATCTGCCAACGACTCTCGGTCGACTGGGCGTCCAACGAGTCGGTCGCGGCTGCGCGCTTCGTTTAGCTCGCGAGCTGCCGCAATCTCGCGCCAAGCGAACGTCGATACGATCACTACCAGCATCAAACCGAACAATCCCGCCCAGGTTGAGAAGCGTAGATACCAGGCTGACTTGCGATTTGAAACCGAGTTGGATTTGTTATTCATTTTTTCCCTCACGGACGGATTTCAGCAAATCGACGGCTTGTTGTTCCCAGCGTCCGCGCCAAAGCGAGCCGGGTGCCGAGAAATTGGATCGCACATATTGCATGGTCTCTTGAAAAAGAGGATCAGCAGGTGTTGGTGAACGTTTCCAGTCGGCTAAGACAATCGCACGTGCGGCATCGACGGCAGCCGCATCCTTGGCGTCGAGGATCGCAAGTAGACGAGCAACTTTGACTCCCAGCAAGCGATGCGACAGGAAACTCCTGCTCAACGAAAAAACTTGGTCGTTCTGCAATTCGTAGTCACGGAACCCGTCTTTTGAATTGGAAGACCTTCCCTGGCGCGCCCAGTTGACTGCAACGGCTCTCCGTCGAGCCTCGTCCCGTCCATTTGTGTCGGCTAGGATACGCAACGCATGGAGGTAGCGATCGCGGCCCAGTATCTTTTCGGCATCGGGCTTCTGCAATTGACGCAACAATTCTACCTCGGCTGCATCTGCGTGCTCTTGATCGAACAATTCCACACTCCTCCTCATCGACTCAACACCCTTGATCGCGAGTTCGAAGATTTTGCGAAATCTTGCCTGCGTTTCCGGAGTTGGATCGCTATCCAAAAGAGTCCGTTCGAAAAGTAAGTCATCAAGCAACTGGCGGTATGTCCAGTAGTCAAGTCTGACACCTTGTTCGAGTTGGGTTGCGATCCGATTGTGAACACGAGCTTGCTCTTCACGCATCGAAAGCACTTTTTTATCGCGATCATCCGCATTCGTGTTCGTGTTCGAAAAGGTCGAGCGAGCTGCCTGTGGTTTGATCTTGAGAGGATTGAGCGGTGCTCCCGACTGGATTGCGATCGATTCAAGTTCAGCGCGAAGTGCTGCGGGCATACTGGGTTGCATTGCCAGACCATAGAAAAATGGAATCGCTGGAATCGTCAGGCATGCGAGTAAATAGGCACCGTGCCTCGCGAGATAACCCACGATGCTCCCGCCGTTCATCCACCGTTTCATCATGGCCCACGTTGCCACCATCGGTATCACGCCCGAAAGACCCAGCAACCAAATGGACGCATCGAGTTGCATGAACGCGAAGTACCAGTACATGCCCATCACCCCCACAAACGCAGGCGCGACGATCGCGGCCACGATCGGGCTGCGAATCAGTTGCCCTACCCACTGTGAATAGGAATAGATAAAAACGGACACTGCCAAGAATGCAAAGCATGCCAGGGAAGCGACCAATCCCTTCCCAACAAGACCTTGCCCTGGATGGTTCGATCGTTGTAATGGTGCAATCGCAATCAAAGCAAACACCAGTAAACCGCTTATCACGAGCATCGCAATGGGGACCGCGTGCCTTGTCCGCCACACAAGCCCCGGTGGGACTCCTCGATCTGCCAGAAACCGTATGCGATTCAGCAACTGATCGCCTTGAAAACTAATCACTCCCATGTAGCTGGTCGCAAGGGCTGCCGCGAAGATCGAAAGGATGAAATAGACGTTGCCACGCGATGGTTGCCACCACTCCATATAACTTGCATAACAACCCAGGACGATCGAAACGATCAGGATTGCAAATACGCAGAGCAGTTCCACTCGATTTTGTTTCGAAAACTGGCGAACCAATGCCTGCCCCTGAGCAGACGGTGTTCGTGCGGTCCAGTCGACCGTTCTGACCGGACTCACCATTGTGCCGAGCAACGAATTCGCTGCGATGGGAGCCGGAGTCGCTTGCAAGTATCGTAGTCCCTCTCTCCAGCCAACTAGGGCAACCACAATTGCCCCAACCGTCAAGCAACCTGCGTTTAACAAAGCCAGCTCGCTGGAGTTAGGCTCAAGTTTTGCATCGGTAAAAACTCGAACCGCAAAGGCCAGCGATTCCGAAATGAACCAAGGCAGCATCGCCAACGGAATGATCGCAAAGAGACTGGTAAAGGAAGACTTGAATCGCCATGCCAAGCCCAATCCACTCAGCAACAGAAACAACGTGTTCAATGGCCAGTTGAACGCGTTGGGAGATCCTGCTAAATACTGCGAATCCATCGAGTTATTTCGCAAAGGCAGAAACATCGCGTACAGAACTAAACTCACTAGCCACACCACGACAAGACTCAGCAGTGCCGCCAACAGTTTCGATCGCACCACCTGCGCCTTGGGAATGGGCATCGATTGCAACCAGTGGATGGTTCGTTGATCCTTCTCTTGGCCAACGAGCAGTGCACCCGCGCCGACCGCGAAAAGACTCGGCATTCCCAACAGTGCGACTTCACCAAGTCGATTCGAAATCTCACCGTTGATAAGTCCCAAGAATTGAAACACGAGGGCGAGCGACGCAAGGATCGCGATGAGCGGCACAAGCTGCCGCGACTCTTTGCGGAGCAGGTGCAACATGATATTGGGCGATGTGCTGCTCATGATGCTTGTCGCTCCGTGCCTGTGTCACCTGTAGTTGTGTCACCGGTAGCTGTTTCACCTGTAGCTGTTTCACCCGTGGATTGCTTTCCCTTGGATTCAAGCTTGATTGGAATTCCACGCGTGCAAGCCACGAATAGCTCATCGAGTGTCGCAGGCCGAGCTTGAATTTGTTGCACGCCGGTCCTTCCTTCCCATAGTTTCAGGACTTGCTGTGCATCCCCGCGAACCACAAATCGTCTTTGCCGCCCCTCCGTTTCTTCGCTGAGCAACTCGGTTGGCCCGTCGATTTGCGGCAACGTGATCAGTGGATCCGATAGGCTGACGGTGATCTTGTGAACCGAGTCTCGCAACTCGCTGAGCGAATCCACGATTCGGAATTTGCCAGCGTGTAGAACTGCGATTTCGTCCGCCACACGTTCGACTTCGGCGATTTGATGGCTTGAGAGAAACACGGTTCTACCGGTCGCAGCTCGTTCGATCATGCTTTCTAAAAACTCGCGACGAACCAAGGGATCCAATCCCGAGGTTGGTTCGTCGAGGATCAGCAACTCGGGGTCGTGGGCCAACGCGAGCGCAAGTGCGACCTTGGCTCGCTGACCTTTGCTGAGATGTTTGATTTTGCGACTTTGAGGCAGCTCGTACCGTTCGATCGCTTCGCGGTATCTGTCCATAAAACCGTCCGGATAGAATGCAGAGGCGAACCAACCGATCTCACCGACCTGCATCCAATCGTAGAGAGCCGGAGCATCTGAGACGTAGCCCACGCGACGCCGGATCTCAAGTTCATCGCGAACGGGATCAAGCCCCAGAACGCTGCATGATCCAGCGGACGCCTTTTGGTAACCCATCAAGATACGAATGAGTGTTGTCTTGCCCGCTCCGTTTTCGCCCAGCAAAGCGAACACGGTCCCTTGCTTGACGTTGAGATCGACTCCTTGGAGCGCATCGCAACCGGGGAAATGCATTTCCAATCCCTTGGCCGAAATTACGTGGTTCATGATCCCACCTGTTCTGTGTTGTTGGAGTCTGGAGAAGCAACTGTAGCAACAGTACCGTCGAGTTGTTCGATTTGATGTAGCACAATCTTGCGAAGCTCTTTGGCAGTGAGTCCGCCGTGAAGGGCTTCGGTTAGGGCCGCTCTCAAGCGATCTTCGAGAATGCTGCGGCGAGCAACGCGACACGACGCGGTCGCATTTTCGCAAACGACCAGCCCTCGACCTCGCAGAGATTCGATCGCCCCATCCACTTGCAATTGCTGAAAGGCGCGCGCAATCGTATTTGGGTTGATGGTCAGCCGCTGACTTAGAATGCGAACGCTGGGGAGCAACTGCCCTGGCAGCAACGTCCCTTCGGCGATTGCGAATTTGACTTGGCGAACGATTTGCTCGTAAATCGCCACCCCGTTGTTGGGGTCAATCGAAAAAAACATGGTTACAAGACCTCGTCAAAACGTCTTCCGTATTGGGTAACTAGTTAGATAGTACAGTACGTTTCGCGAGAGTCAAGAGCGGGTAGCCACGAAGCACAACAATCCACAGGACAAGCCTGTGGTATTCGAACCTGTGGTATTCGAATCCCGCAGCCTTGCGTCGCCTCCTGATCAACCTCTCAACTTGAACTCCATCAGTACCATGTTGGCATCCGGCCATTTCGATGCGGGTGCCGCTTCCGATCTGGTCAGCGTTGCCAAGAACCGTCAAATCGATGTCGCGCTGAACAACAACAGCAACGCTTGGCAATCGACTCGTACTTCGGCTCCGATTAGCGGGTCAGTGTTTGGCGGTGCCACCGTGTTTGGCGGTGCCACCGTGTTTGCTGGATGACGATCCCTTCGACGATGCAGATTTTTCGGCAGGCCTCACCCATTGGCAAGTGCAAGCCATCGGACAAGCGGCAGGGCAAACGTCTGGCACGATTCGAGCCAATTCCGGCTACGCCCACGCCATCCACGGGGTGAAATTCGCCGCCTAGCTACAGTTGCTCGGAGGGAAGAGGGCAGAAGGGAAGAGGGCAGGAGGGACACGCGTACATGACGGGTGAGTCGGATTCCCTCAATTGGATTGGTGATGGTTGATTTGTTTGGTCCTGGCACGGCGCCATACTGCATGTCATGGGACGCGTCGTACAACGCTGTTTTCTTTTTGGATGATCCATTCTCCGGCAAGAACTTCGATCGCCGAAAACTTTGGATCGAAGAACAATTGAAAAGGCAAGCGACCCACTTCGGGATCGATCTGCTATCGATGGCCATTCTTTCCAATCACTTCCATTTGATTCGCGGAAACCTTCGGTGTCCTTGATGGCCAGCGTTCTGTTCTCCCAATGACAAGGCTATGCATATGGTTGGCCGTGGGTGGCAACGTCCGGAGGCACCTTGCGGTTATCGTCGACCACACCGGCAGCCGGCCGATAAGCATCACTTGGAAGCTACAGCATCAAGTTCCGACTCGCCTATTACGAACGATGGCACGTCAGATTGCAGTTTAATAGTCTATCGAGCTCAAGCAGAGAATTTGAATTCACGGTGCCATGCGAGGTGATGTGGGTCGGGCCATAGCTTTGGATTCGATGGCAGCGCGATTCTTGAGCCTTGAAAAACACGTAACGACTTCTGGTTATGAGCTTCCTCTTCGCAAGAGTCATGCGAGACAATGATGCGATAGTCCTCGTCTAAAGACCAAAGCCCTTGGTCGAACATCCAGTGTGTATTCTTACAAAGCGCGATGCCATTCTTCGGATCGTTGTTGCGAGATGCGGATAATTGGTGGATGTGCGCTGCATCAATAATTGAGGCACCACCCATAGTCGTAACGCGATAGTATAACCGCGAAAACCTAAGCTGCCTTACGCGAGTGTAGGGACAGGGCAGTAGCGACACACAACCATGACGGTTGCGTCGCATTTCCTTAATTGGAGGGGTGATGGTTGATTTGTTTGGTCGTTCTTGTTTCCATTTTCGGGATCGTTGCATCGTTCGCTTGAATTCTCTCATGGACGTTTTGCTAGGGTTCGACTTGCCCGTGCCGAGTTGTTTGAGCCTGGCACGGCGATGGCTGATGCTTGGTCCCATTCGCAAGAACCAGGATCAGTCTGCGAAAGAGCCCAATGACATCGAACGGAACTCGATTCGCAATGACCCTGAAAAAGTCGCAACGATTCGAACTCGACTCAGCGACGTTTCTTGGTGGCTACGTTTTCTCGGTCAAAACATCGGGTCGCGATCGGGCTGTTGATTTAGTGAAGTCATTATTGGGTAAGGGCGGTACGACGGACTTCCAAGTCCGTCCATGGGGAATTCGACGGACTAGGAAGCCCGTCGTACCATTAAATCAACAGCCCGCGAGCCAATCAGGAAGATCGCGAGGTCGGAAAATTCTTCCAGGGACGCTATCGGGCTGTCCGCATTCTCGATGAACCTACGCTGTTGGCTTGCTCGGCCTACGTCGATCTCAATCCCATTCGGGCTGCCATAGCTGCGCGTTCAGTACGCATCTAGCCACAAAAAATCACAAAAGCCACAAACCGGATGATCTGTTGACTCGACTTTCAAACTTTTTGTGGACTTTGTGCCTTTTTCGTGGCTAGCAGGGCGTGTCGTTAAGCGGGTTGTCGAGTGTCCCTCTCCTCTCACGAAAGCAGCCTACCGCTTTTTCGGTAAACCATTACCTTTTAGTCTTGTCTGAATGAATACTTTTGAAACATCAAACCATTAAGGGGTCTCACTATGAGCACTGTCAAATACCTTCGAAACGGACTCGAAACCAGTCGAATAATGATCTTGAAACTTATCGACGACATGCAGGACGCACCGCTGCAGATGCCAACATCCAATGGTGGCAATCCGCCGCTCTGGATACTCGGCCATTTGGCATACTCAGAATCCAACATCATCGAACACATCATCCGAGGGAACGAAAATCCTCTTATCAAGTGGAAAGAAGTTTTTGGAGCTCAGCGCGAACCCTCGTCGAATCTTGATGACTACCCGTCTTGGAGCGAGGTTCGAGCAAAGTTTGATGAAGTTCGTGCGAACACGCTCGCGTTCGTAGACAGCTTGTCGGAAGGTGATCTAGCAACCGTGACGAAGAATTCGCCGCCGGGTCGGGAATCCATGTTTGGCACGGTCGGCGCATGCTTGTCAACTGCCGCGATGCACACCATGATGCATTACGGACAAGTTGCCGACTCCCGGCGGATGCTTGGTCGCAAGCCCGTTAATGCCTAATCGAGAAACCAACGCGTAAGGGCGGCTGAATCCCGGCTACGGCTTAGTCCACAGTGCCAAAGTAGCATTAGTCCACAGTGCTAAAGTCGCATTCGCATCAGCGTCATTTGGCGTTAAGCGTAGCGATGAGGAAATCCGTTGGCGTGGCGTGTTTCACATTTGGAGCGCCTGGGTATTGAAGCTCGCAGTTGACGCCGGTTGCCTGGCAGTGCTCCTGGAGCTTAACACCGAAGTTCGAGGTGTGAGTTGGGTCTTTCTGATCCTGACCGAGGGCAGGAGGAGCGCTGTAGATTAGATAAACTGGAGGATCGTCTTTGCTAACAAGAGCATAAGGTGAATACTCTGCGATCCACGGCAGAATCTTTTCACGATCCGCAAGGAATTGATTGAAGGACGGAATGCCAAACGCATGACCTCCATACTTGCTATTGGGGGTCCACTCCTTCATCTGTTGTGGATCGAGCGATGTTTGCGCTCCGGTCACAGCGGCACATTGCAGGCGCGAGGATTCTCGGGCAACCGGATCAATGCTTTTTGCATTAACGAGATCGTCGTGAAAAGCGATCCACAAGCTGGAACAAGCTCCTGCGGACCCACCGGCTGCACCGATACGATCTTTGTCGATGTTCCATTCCGTCGCCTTACTTCGCACGAACTGCAATGCCCGCGCGGCATCGTAGAGCGGAATCTTTACCGGCGGCTTGATCGCTTCATCGTCTGCCATTTTGATGAAGCGGTAATTGATGGCCGCCACGGAGATGCCTGCCTTTAGCAATGCAGCGACGTCGACGAATCGATCCACTCGCTCCTTTTCACCACCCTGCCATCCACCGCCGTGAATGACAAAAGCGAGCGGAGTAGGTGTGGATGATTCCGCTTTCCAAAAATCGAGAATGTGGCGTTCATGGTTGCCGTATCGGATTTCGGTGAGCGTGGGCTTTGGCACTGCAGCGGTGTAGGCTACTTTGCCCCTGGGCGAGGCTTTATCCGTTACTTTGCTCTTTGCTTTGTCTTGCGCTGCCAGAGGCTGAACGAGAACAAGGAGACTGGCAATAGTGAGTGCAATAACTTTCATCATGAGCGGATCCTGGGGGAGGGATAGGCTATCTCGCGTACCGGTTCGAAACTTATGGAATAAGTCTTTGGAAGCACTGAGTAGGGTTGTAGCAAGCCTCAGTCTAGCAGAATCCGTCGGCTCAGTCCGATTCGCCCTCCCCAGTTGGCCAGGAATCTTACGCCGCAATGCGACACATCCCACCCGCTTCCATTTCCACAGGCCTGTGCTGGCCTACGTCTGTTAACTAGTCTGTCTCGATCACACGAAATCCAGCCAACCGGACGCTAACGCGTTTCGGCTCATAACGTCGCAAAAAGAGATGGGTCACGAGGTGGGGCTGGAGGGCCACACTGGAGTGTCCCTCTCCTCTCATGCAAGTTCTGATGGAAATTCCGGTATCGTTCTTTGGATGCTGATAAAAATATTCTATGCAGAGTCTCGAAGAACATTTAGAAGCTCCACGTCGTTAAGAACGATAACACCATGTGTTTGGCAATACTCAACAACTGCATGGGCGAGGATATCTTTATCAAGTGAGCAGAGGTACTGCGACGAGGAAAGGATGGCAGTCTCAACAACTGGATCATCATTTATATCGCGAGTTACTTGCGGGGCGGACTGAGCATCGACTTCGACAACGATGGATGCCTGCTGAATTGAACGGACAAAAGCAGCGATCTTCTGGTCATCAAGTCGATGACGTTTTTGAAGTCGCGAATAGCTTAGGACTCGAACAAGTTCGGCAAGCATGAAATCCGAAGTGCAGAGTTGGTGCTCGGATTTGACTAATTGGGTCAAAAGGTCGTCAGCCAGTCCATTCGGGGACATAACCGCACGAGCTATTACGTTCGAATCAAGGACCACTCGGAACATCTACTTTTTGCTTGCTTTGATTGCCTCGTCCAACGCATCGGATAACTCAGTCTCCGTAGCCCCAGAATTTCGGATGTTTTCGTGTGCTTCAGCAAGCAGTCCGAGAAGATTATTTGCAGCTTGTTCCTTTTCGAGTGGTGACGGAACGACACCCGGCGAATAGGTCATAATAAAAAGCTTCTGGTCGGTCGCAATCGGAGCTCCAACCAGTTCCGATATCACTTCTCGTTGCATGGGAGTGATGGCGGAGACGTTTTTTGCGGCTGAGTGAGTCGTGGTGGTCATTGGGTGCTCGCGCCTTGATAAATGGACTTAGTGCATTCTAGCTTTTCTGGACCAGTAAGGCCAAACAATTTTTATTTTAGGTCTTGGTCGTGAAAGTATAGAGTATCAGGTCACCGCATGTCTTTATGAGTTTGCAAGCGTT
This sequence comes from Pirellula sp., assembly GCA_021736575.1. Taxonomy (GTDB): domain Bacteria; phylum Planctomycetota; class Planctomycetia; order Pirellulales; family Pirellulaceae; genus JBKCUI01. The sequence goes on from JAIPFP010000031.1 coordinate 35,746, forward strand.
CTTACAACCATCAGCGTGGTAGTTTGCTGGGTCTGGCTTGCACCTTGAAAAAGGGCCACAAGCTCTTGAGGTTCCGAAAAGTGCCCCCGATTATGCCCCTGGTCTGAGCGGCGATTTTCGCATAACCCTTTTTTGAATGGCGAAATACGCGTGACTGGTAATCCGTGTGTCCGTGGTTCGAGCCCACCCGGGGGAGCCTTAGTTTTTTCTACGGAAGAAACGCCGACAAGTTAACGCCGGACGACGAGAGATCGACGCCCGGCGTTTTTCGTTTCTACCCGACGTTTCCCAGGGTTTCCGCCCCGCCAACTCTCTTGGGTGTTTCTAGTGGATAAGATTGGAGCGTCGGATCCGGTAGCTCAAGTACCGTCGGGAAATCAATGAGCACAGACTCGGGCGTAATTGCATCACCGAACCCGATATCCACTTGGATAGGAATACGCGCGGAATCAAGTTTGGCATCGAATCTCATTCGAATGCCCTCATACTCTTCATCTTCTTTCAACTTGGTGGCTAGGAACATCAACGATGAGCGAATTTCAGATCGTTACATTTCGAGCTGTTGGCCTTAACGTCGTTCAGGTAGCAGCGTGTAGTCCGGGAAGTTGCCGTAGGGCCGATCGCCCGGCTTACCACAGGTGACCGACTGCACCAAATAGGGGCCGCCGACGAAGCAACCTTTCCACGACGCGCCCATGCCGCCGAAAACCTCATCGTTATCTCCGCGTGAGCGCATCTGGTTGATGCCTACTTTGAAGGAACGCAGTTCGGAGGCGATCTCGCGGGCTGTGGTCGGATCGTCGCAGGCGATCGATGAGACCAGGTTTCCGTTGGAGATGTTCATTTCGCTGATCAGTTCCTCGACCCGGTCGACGACCACGATCGAGTCGATCGGACCGAAAGGCTCGTTGTGATGAAGGCGGCAATTGCGAGGCACGTTCAGCAGCGAGATCGGCGCCAAGTAGGCCGAAATATCCTGTCCGGGGAGGAAGCGGTCTTCATTGAGCTCGCCCTCGAAGAGATTGATCGCTCCGGCACCGACCGCCTCCGAATACATCACTCGCAACTCCTCGACCTTACGCGGATTGATCAACGGTCCGAAGTCGAGATCGGATAGCGGCGCATCGGGGCTGTCGACGAGCAACGGATTGCCAATCTTCAGCGACTTTAGGACCGGCAGGTAGACGTCCAGGAATCGTGGTAGGAGCGAACGCCGAACAACAAAGCGGACGTAAGCGGTGCACCGCTGCTTACCGTAGGCGTACCCCTTTTTGATTTGAGCGGCTAGGTCATTCCAATTGCTATAGTCCCAGATCCCATAACAATTGACCCCCTCCATCTCCAGCATGTATCGTTTATCTCGGTCGTAGAGGCTTGCGGCGATATCTCGACCGTTGGACTTGCCTCCCACAAAGGCCAATGCGTCGACGTCCTGGTTGCGGACCAATGCTTCGGACAGTGCGCCTCCGGAACCGGAGACCAGCGAGACTGGCAGGCCGCAGCGGCGAGCGAGTGCAAAGCCGATGGTCAGCGAAAAGAGCCCGCCGTCAGTAGGAGTTTTTGCGATCACAGCGTTGCCAGCGAGCGCCTGCACCAACACGGAGTGCATCAGGACGGAGTAGGGGTAATTCCACGACGCGATGTTGGAGATCAGGCCCAGTGGCGTGCGTCCGGCCAGCATCGGCTCGATCTG
>JAIPFP010000290.1 GCA_021736575.1 Pirellula sp.
ATCGCGCCCGTTGCAATCGTGACGCCGCGACGATCGGTCGTCTCAACGTGGCTGCCGTGGACGACGGCTGTCTTCGCGACCGTCGTGGCTGTCATCGCGTGCCTGCATCCCGGTGCGCTGCCTCGCCGCCAACCGACGAACGAAGCTGTGATTGGAATCGCTTCGGCTCGGGACTCGATCGCGGCGTTGTTGGTCGATGAAGCGCACGCCGAGTTCGCTCCCGGACGGGGGCCGGATGGCGTGCGGTTCGCGCCAGGTGAGTACGAGTTGCTCAAGGGAGTCGTCCATCTGCGGTTCTCTCAAGGGGCCGACATGGTACTGGCTAGTCCGGTACGACTGGAGATCGTTGACTCGCAGCATACGCGGATGACTTACGGCAAGGTCCGCGTGATCGCTCCTCCGGCGGCAGCAGGCTTCACAATCAAGACGCCCGCTGCAGACTTTGTCGATCTTGGGACTGAGTTCGGTTTGAGCGTCGCCCCCGGGAATGTCGCAAGCGATCTGTATGTCTTCGATGGGCAAGTGAACGTGGTAGATCGGGCATCGGGCAAAGTGTTGTCAGAGGTGCTTGAAGGACAATCGTCGCGATACGTCGATGGTGTCACGCGAGGCGACGCGCCAGAACTCAAAGCGAGCGAGTTCCCGACGCCGGGTGCGATTGGCTTTGAGCGTTGGCAGGATCATCAGCATCAGACGCGACGTGATCGCGGGCTGCTGGCCTACTTCCCGTTTCAGCGGGCGGCAGACGAAAGTGTGCTCGCGAATGTGCTCGGCGATCGCGATGCCGCAGCTGGCCCGGCACCACACAACACGGTGGCGCCACAGAACAGGGTGGCAGATGGTCGCATCGTTGGTGCGCGGTGGGCGTCGGGACGCTGGCCGGGAAAAGACGCACTGCTTTTCGACCGCGATTCGGATTACGTGCAACTCGACATTCCCGACGAGTATCAGGAACTCACGATCGCGATGTGGGTGAAGGTCGATCGACTCGACTCTGAATTCAACGCGTTGCTGAATTCAGAACTCTCTGACATCGGCGACGTTCACTTTCAACTCACACGACTCGGCGCTCCGCGCGGCGGCTTGATCGGAGTCAAGTGCGAAGACAAGGACCTGGGCAATCCGCTGGTGATAGGCAGGTGGGCTCATGTCGCACTCACCGTGTCGCGGCCAGATTTAATCAAGCGGTGCTATGTGAACGGCAAGCTGTCTCGCGAACGACCGATGCTTGAAGACGGCACGATGCGCCCGGGCGTATGCCGAATCGGCAACTGGTTGCCCGCGCCGGGCTGGGGCCATTCGATTCGTTCTCTGCGAGGTCGCATCGACGAACTCGCAATTTGGAATCGTGCGTTGACGGAGGAAGAAGTACACAAACTCGTCGAAGCCGGTCGTCCAGGCTTGCTCTTGGGCGAGGATTATTAGCAACTGAAAGTTCGCCGGATCGGTTGGACCAGTGCGGCGAAACATCGTTTAAACAAGGGAAATCTGAATGATCTCATGCTGGCCTTCCGACCTTCGATTTTTCTCCATCGCGCTCGTGATGTTCTGGGGCGGTTTGTTGTCAGCCGCGGATGATCTCACTCAGTGGAAGCCATTGCCTACGACATGGAAGCCAGCGGTGATCTCAGCGGAGAAGGCCACGATCCATAACAACGGCAGTTGGGCATATCTAGTGGCGCCAGGCGAGCACTCGAATGCCGAAGTCTTCGCCACGGTCACAATCGACAGCGCTGCGACTCAATTCGGGTTCTTTGGTTCGTCGTGGTCGGCTTGGCCCGATCCAGCATTTGGCGATCAAGGCTTTGAAGCCAGCTTGCTGCTTCGAGCCGACGAGAAAGGGACTCGCGGCTATCGCGTGCAGATCTCGCACAAATATCAGCAGGTCGCGCTCGTCAGATTTCCCGATGGCGGTTATTTGAGGTCTGTGCCGTGCGACTTGAAACTCAACTCCCCGATCACGCTGCGAGCGAAAGTTGCGGGCGGTGTGCTGCGTGTCAGTGTCGACGGCAAGGAGTTGATTCACTACGTCGATCGCCTGGAACCGGCGATCATGGCAGGACGAGTTGCTTTCGGCGTGTCGAGCAATGCGAAGGTCACGATCACCGAGGCGAGGAACACGGCGGTTGAAGCAGAATCAACTTCCGCAAAGCAGCCGCATGTGGCGCGACTCAGTGCGCGATCGTGGCTTGGCGGACGAACGTGGGTCTTTGATGGCGATGAACCGATCCTCCAACTGCATGACGTAAAAGATCCGAGTTGTTTCGCAAAACTAAAGCCTGGTTACAAACCGCAACTGATGTTCGATTCGCATTGGGGAGTGGAGAATCAAGGAGCGTTCCCCGAGGCCGCTAGCAAATGGACCGCGCCGGTGGTGAGCGGCGGCGGCGAGACCCTTAAGGCCACCTGGTCGGCTCGCAGCATCAAGGATCGCTTCACCACCAACAGCAAAATGACAGTCGGTTTCGATCCGACGCGGGGCACCTTTACCTACGGTATTGAAAGCGAACTCGAAGTCCTTCCCGGCGAACCGTTTAACTTTCGCTACGGTTTCGATTTCGAGCATCACACGCCGCTCGATCCGTTTAACTGGCAGTACCTCGTCGCCAGCAAACGCGGCGGTGAGCTTTATCACCGGCCGGTCACGCCGAGTGATCCCGGTCCGCAATACGACCTCGAGATGTATCACGGCCAGCGGGTCTGGTTCGGCCGCCACAACGGCGATTTGCAAGTCGCTCCCGCCGTCGAGTACGAAACCGATCCCAGTTGGAACGAATTGAAGCAAGCTGATGGCAAGACGAGCACTCGGCAATGCAACACAGCGGTCTGCGCGGCCTTCTATGACACTGGCGTCGCGTTTGTTCCTGAGACAGCGAAGCCCGGTACGAAGGTCCGCGTGAAGTATCGCTACACCGGCTATCCGGCGGCGGACGCGGAGTCACTCTTCAAGTCATCGAAGATTTATTCCATCCCGACGCTCGATCCGAGCCATCATTACATCTTCGCCGACGAGTGGCCGAAGCTGACCTTCAGCCAATTCGTGCCGCTGAGCCAAACGTGGATTTACGGCCGTTCGCCCTTCATGACTGGGCATAACCAACGACCTAGTTACGAGCTGGTGAAAGACTGCGGCGCTGGAAGCGGCTTTGCCATGAAGCTGGGGCCGGCGTCGTTCGGAAAAGCGACGTTGTCGAAGTCCGGTCCGCTGGCGAAAGGCCGCTACGTCGTCACCGCACTCGTGAAGTCGGTCAACACGTTCGGCCCCGGCGGACGCCTCGAGCTCGAAGCGACTCAAGCCAAGACCAACAAGTTGCTCGCAACGGCGAAGCACTTTGTCGGGAACGGCAGCTTCGATTGGAAGAAGACCGGCTTCGTGTTCGATGTGCCCGAAGATGCCGGTGCGATGTCAGTCGCCTTTGGCAATGCTGGAACCGGCGAGATGCTCGTCACGGATGTCGAATTCCGACGGCTCGATGATGGCGAAGCAATCCCCGCAGAAGTTGCAACAAAGCCAAACGAAAAAGCCCCAGTCTTTGCCGACGCTCCCTCCGGAGCCATCGCCGACTTCCGCATGCTCGAAGGCAAAGGTCATCACGTTCTCAACCATGCCGGTGGCACGCATCTCGACTTATCGAATCTGGGATGGGTGGTCGATGAGAATCGTCCGGCGCTGCAATTCGCAGACAACACAACGGGACGCAAGGATTATCGCTCCGACAGCTACATTGGCATGGACATCTTCGGGAATCGCCAGGATTTCAATTATCTCAACAACTACAAGAATAATGAAAAGTATCAAACGGTCCCGTTCGCGATGGGAGCCAGCGGTAGCATCGTGCTCGGTTGCGAACGATTCTACCTGCACGGCGCGTACTACCGAGGCTTGATCGGTCGCACGCTGCTGCTTCGCAGGACGCTGTCCGCCGACGAGTTGGCGTTGCTCGCCAGAGATCAGCCGTTGCCCGTTGTTGACGTCCCTGCCGATTCGAAAGGGGTCACCCTTGCCGCCTGGATCAAACCCTCGCCGCAGTTGGCGAAGAACAACCCGCATCCCGGCGGTGGCGACATTATCGGCTGGGGCAATCGACGTTACATCCTGAAGCTTCTGGGAACCGGTGACAACGGCGAGAGTGCTCCGTACCGCCTCGCCGCTCGGCTGAACGTCAACGACGGCGTCGAGACGGAACCGGTTCTGCAATCCGACCGCTGGTATCACGTCGCTCTGACTGCGGCTTTGGAAAACGGACAGCGCCGCATGCGTCTCTTCATTGATGGCCAACAAGTCGCCGAAGATGTCACGAAGAAATGGTCGGAGTGAATGCCCCTAGATCATCAATGCCGGGCGTTGAGAAAGCACGCCAGCTTCGCGCCGCGGCGATCCAGGCGGACAAGGAGCATCGCCGCCGCACTGCGGCGAAATGGCGGCAGTTTCGCCGAATGTCACGAGCGCCGGCAGTTTCGCCACACGCGAAATGCTCGCCAAGGATTTGCAGCGCGGCAATGATCGCCTGGCTGGCAAGAATCTAGTGATCTGGGAGTTCGCTTCGCGCGAACTCGCTTTCGGCGATTGGAAAAACATTCCGCTGGCGCTGAAAGAAAAACAGGAGGCCGAAATGTACGTGCCGCCGACTGGCAAGACGGTCGACGTCCGAGGCACGGTGCGCGCCGTCTCGCCCACGCCGAAGCCCGGCTCCGTTCCCTACAAGGACCACATCATTATGGTGCATCTCGCCGAGCTCGAGTCGGCGGACGATCCGGCCGCCTTTGGCAAGGAGGCCGTGGTGTTCGCCTGGAGCATGCACGATAACGTGCAGACTCCGGCTGCAGGCTGGCGACCGGGCGACACCGTGAAGCCTCGACTCCGCTCCTGGGCCGACGTGGCTGGCGAGTACGAAGCCATCAACACCATTTGTCACCACCATTCTTTGGCAGTCGAGTCCTGATTCCGCTATTCTTCTGGTTCACCGACGTCGACAGCACTCCAATCGATGTCCTTTTTCATGTTCTCAATTTCAGCCAAAACCTCTTTTGCTCGCGGCAAATCGCTTTGCCTAACGACGACCGTAACATCTCCTGTTGCTTTGGCTTGAAAGCCGGTTGTAAACGAACCTGTCGTAGTACCCTGGATGCCGCTTTCGGACAAAGCTGCGAGTATGGCGGCCGCTTCGACCTCGCTGCAGTACCGTGTCAGCGTCGTAGGGTTGTTGAGGTCGCCTTGAATTGGATTGCTCATTCTATTTCCACTTGAAGTGTTTTGATTTCTATCTCTTACTTAAGCGTAGCACATTCGGCCCAGATCGTTGTACCTGCGTCACGAGCCTTCTGGTTGGCGGATCCTCATCTTGGCCGATAAGCGATCAATTCTTGGTCAATTTGGTCAAGCAGAAGACAATGCAATTCGCATAACGTGGAGATTTGACCGATAACCAGCAACTAATTTCATCGCGCACCTCGTTCGACCGTTTGTCGGCATGCTGATTGCGTATAGAAGACTTAGTCGCTTTGCTGATCTAAGGCAGCCTGGGTTCGCAAAGCAAGTCGTTACCATCACGTTAGATATTCGGAGAAAACAATCATGAACAAGACCATCACGGAAAATCTCGCAGATGCGGGTACACAAGTCGTCAAAACCGCGAAGTCAGTTGGAAGCAATATTGCTGCGGGCGCGGGCAATGCAGTCGAAATGGCGAAAGAGACCGTTGGAATTGAAACAAAGAACGTAGGGATTGCGGGCATGAAGGACCATATGAAGGTTTACGCATCCTGCGGTAAGCAAATTGGAGTCGTGGATCACCTTGAGGGGTCGGCCATCAAACTGACTCGCAAAGATAGTGCTGATGGTCAACACCACTACATTCCCACGAGTTGGGTTTCGAAAGTTGACAGCCATGTCCATCTAAACAAGAACTCGCAAGAAACCGAAGAACAATGGTCCACACCTGCAGACTCTTGTGGATGCTGCTAAGGATGCCGACGAGCGACTGACGATGCCTCGAGTGGGAATATCGGTCTAGCGTTTATTAACGCGAATCGGAACGCCCGATGACGGCCCCATCGTGACGTTACGACGCTTGGGAACGACTAGATTGGAATCGATTAGCTCAAGCTGATAACGCTTCAGTGTCGTACCGAGCACAATCGCCATTTCATAGGATGCAAACCCGGCACCGATGCAACGTCGATGCCCGCCGCCAAAAGGCATATATTCGAAAGCCGAATAGCTGTGTTCGATAAACCGCTCAGGCCGGAAAAGCTCTGGCTCCGAGTAAGTTGATGGATTGTAATGCGCCAGCACCGTCGCGGGAGCGACGGCCACACCTGCTGGCAACATATAGTCGGCCAATCTCATCGGCGATTTCAGTTTGCGAAGCGTCTCCGTTACGATCGGATGGATGCGCAACGTCTCTTGGATTGTGGCTTTCAAATACGGTGCAGAGGCAAGACTCGCTGGAGAATCATCATCCAATGAGTCCAGTTCCCGACGCAGGCGAAAGAGCGTATCCATGTTTTTGTGAAGATGATAGACGGCCCATGTCAATGACAGGGCCGTCGTTTCATGCCCCGCAAACAAAAATGTCATCAGCTCAGAATAGATGTGTTCCCGAGTGATCGATTGACCATCCTCGTACGTCGCCGCGCAGAGCATGGAAAGAATATCGTCATTTCCGGAACCGCTTTGCTGGCGGTCTTCAATGACTTCATCCAAGAGTTGAAACAATTCCTTCTTCGCTTTCGTCCACCGATCCCAAGGACTGAAGCCGAAAAATGGCACGTGCGTCTTACGAGAGAAAAAGAGCAAAGGAGAACTACTTGAGACCACTTTCCGGCTTGCGTTCATTAGTTTCGTTACGAGTTCGCGATCGGATCCGCCAAATACCGTCCGAACAATCACTTCAAGAGAAATTTCGGTCATTAGGTCCAGCGTCACGACCGGTCGCCGAGCGGAGTGCGTTTCAATCTGCTCCAGAGTACACTGCTGCATGCTGGCTCCATAAGCCTTCATTCGATCGCCGTGAAACATCGGCATCACCAACCGCCGTTCACGCCGGTGTTGGTCACCTTCCAAGATCAACATCGATCCACTGCCCATCAGAGGTACAATCGTACCCATGGCAAAAGGAGCATAAATACTTGGATCCTGGCCATGAATTGTTCGGATGAGATCTTCACGGCCAGTGACGACCACAGGACCGTTAAGCGCCGTGAGCAGGAATGGATCGCCATATTCCTTGACCCAACTCTCCAATGCTGCTCGCGGATTGCGGATCAGTTGAAGCGTAGGTCGCCAAGATCCAGGTGGTCCAGGAGGCAAACGAATCTCAAGATCTGTTGATTGGGAGTCGGCATTGGATCGCATCGGGTTAATCTTTTTGCTCGCGAACCAATAGACGGAGCAGCCGTGCGGCCCAGATGGTTCAGTTCGTTCGTCGGGTTTAGGTCGTTGGTCGCCGCCTAAAGTGGACTGCGTTTGAAAATCATAGTCGATTCCGTTCAGTTATACTCACCTGCCACCAATTTCTTCTTTAAATTCAGGACAAACAAAGCGATGGGTTACCAAACTATCAAGTGCCGAGTTCGAATGAACACCCTTTGCTATCTCGTGATGCTCTGGTCCGGAGCCGTTGCCATATTGCAGGCAACCGAATCGAGTGATCTGATCATCACCGAAAGCACCACCCTCGATGCGAATCGAACCTACACTCGAATTGTGATCAAGGCTTCGGACATAACGCT
>JAIPFP010000291.1 GCA_021736575.1 Pirellula sp.
GACATGCTATCCACCGAAACACCCCGAGTTGACGCGGTCTTGTTGAGAAACTTGTCAATGTACGCTTCATCCACCGATTTCAAAGCGGCGAAAACAACCATATGCGAACAATCGCCTGGTTGGGACTGGTTCCAGGAAATCGCTGGCAGCTTGGCTTTGACTTCTGGCGAACTGATCACAAAAAATTTCCACGGTTGCAAACCAAAGCTGCTGGGAGTCAGGACTAAACTCCGCTCGATCGCTGTCCAAGTATCGGTATCGAGTTGCTTCGACGAATCAAATCGCTTGACCGCGTACCGTCGTTGAAGGGATTCAACCAACTCATCCATTTTTGACATAACTGAAGCCATGTGAAAGACCTTATTTTGCGGCACTGGCATTCAAAGCCACCAATGAACCAAGATATCATCCTATCACGTCAATGCCTCAACCTCGAGCGCAAACGACAATGAAGCCACCGCTCCGAAGGTGCGGAAACCATGTCCGCCCTAAAAATTGACTCGACTGTCGGTTTAGACGATAGAAATGTTCGATCTTCAACCCACTCGCGAGCAAATCCTCTCGCAATTCTGCCTCAGAATAGATATGCAAGTACATGGATGGCAAGCCGCGATAGGCATAAATACTGTCCCCGAGTTCCCACGTTTTGTCGCGTTTGGCACGAAGCCAATCCTTGACTGTGCGTCGAACGCCATCAGGGTCGCGAAGCCACGAACCTCGATTATGGACGTGAACAATGAATTGCCCATCTCGGCGAAGAATTCGCTGCGCATGCTTCATAAACGAGCGACGATTTTCGCGGCCTTGCACCATTCCAAGCGAACTGTACATGCAGAGAACCGCATCGGCAAAATCGTCCGCAAAACACTCCAATTTCGCCATGTTAGCTCGGATGGTAGCTGGCTTCGGGCGAGTCCAATCGTCGGTTTTGGCTCTAAATTCCTTGAGCATTTCCGAACTCAAGTCGACACCCACCACCCGCCAGCCTTGCTCGGCCAGTGGAATCAGATTGCGCCCGGTCCCACACCCAAAATCGATCGCAATTCGGGGCGTGCCGTCTGGTCTGTTGCAATCCAAACCTAGATGCTTTGATATCAACTCGCGATCCAAATCCAGAAGCGGGTGGCCTGCGTGAAAGCGATCGTAGTCCGAGGCAATGCTTGGTTCAGTCACATAGTCCCATGCCCCTCGTGAGACACCCGCTGGCAATTGCCATGCCGGCCTAGATTGATCCGAGTTTCGATTCGCAGAACTCGACATGTTGCTACTTTCGGAACTCGAATGTTGCCATCACGGGATGATGGTCGCTAATGTCCCGTTCATCCCTATCTTTCGTAAAGCGAGTTTCCCAGTGATCTGCATCGGACGAAGTGCCTCGAATGTTAAATTGGCTCAACACCTCGATCGATTTGAATTTGATCCCTGAACCGGCTGTCGTGGCGAGCATCGGCTTTGAGACCAAAATGCGATCGAACTGCTTTTCCAGAATCAAGTGCGTTTGACGCTTGTCCGGCGGCAGCGTCTCCAAAAGATCATATAAATCATCGGTCTCACGTTCGGTTCTCCGCCCCAGCAAATCAACCATTCCATCCCCATCTGGCTTCGCTTGTCCCGCAAATTCTTCGACGTTGAAATCGCCCAGGATCATCCGGTTCTCGCCAGCCTCGATGCCTGCTTTCATCCATGCGTGCGCCAATTTTGCTTGTCTACGTCTTAAATCGGCCGCGTCGGCGGTTGCACGCAAATGGACTACCAGAGTCGTGAGCGATTCTGTTTTGCCGTTGGCTTGCCATTCGAATCGAGCGAACATGTGTTTTGAAAGATTGTAGTACTCCTTTGAGTCAAACATCTCTTGAGTCTGCTCGCGACGCGAATACTCGACGAGTCCTGATCGATAGAGAATGGCGACGTCTTGTTCGGTTCCGGAATCGAATCCATCGATAAAAGCCACTCTGTACTGCAAATTGTGCTTTTCTTTGAGGGCTTTCGTCAGTGCCAACATCACGGCTCGATCTTCGATCTCCTGCACGGCCAAAATGGTCGGCTGAAATTTCGCAATCGCCGCAGCGGTCGTATAAAGCTTCCATTCCCATTCTTCGCGGCTTGGCGCGGACTGCTCTTTCGCAACATCGCTGCGATTATTTCCCTTGAAATCATCGAAAAACCATTCCAAGTTCCAGGTCGCCACGGTCAGTAAATCTGGCGCTTTATCGGCCTTTGCCGCTTCGTCGGCTCTTGCAACTGTCTGTATAACAAGAAAAAAAAGGCCGCAAACAAGACCGCGTAGAATTCGGATATTCATGATAAGATTATGTGCAGGGGATGAGCGATACTTCTCGCAAGTTCGACTGGTGCAAGTCCATGCTAGCTTACAAGACCATGCTAGCTTACAAGACCATGCTAGCTTAGTCGAAGAAGCCTGTTCAAGATAGTTCGTTCCGTTCGTAGTATGATTTGCGCAACCAACCTTCCTATCGGATTCGTCGCCATGATTGACCTCCGCGGTAGCAACACAACTGTCCGGCTCGCCTGTACTTTGTTTCTATTCGTCTTGATAACACCGTTTGTGTACTCTCAGACGACAGCCAGCAACTGGCAAGCGGGCGCCGCCAAAATAGACATTACACCCAAAGAAGCCATGCGACTGAGCGGCTACGGAAATCGCATCAAACCCACCGCCGAAATGGACGATCCGTTGTTCGCCCGAGCCATGGCGATCAAGCACGAGGACCAATCTCCCTTGATCATCGTTTCGATAGATGCCATCGGTTTGTCCGCCACACTTACGGATCGCATCTGCTCGCAAGTCCAAGAGCGGTTCTCAATCCGTCGCAATCAAATGGTGCTATGCACAACGCATTCCCATTCGGCACCGCAACTGGAAGATCTCTTGCCAAATATCTTCTCGACTCCAATGACCGACGAAGAGCGGTCGCGTTCAGTGACTTATAGCCAGTTTGTGGTGGACTCCGTCGTGCGCATTGTGGGCGAATCGATTGCAAAATTGCAACCTGCAAGCATTGGGTTCGGCACTGGTCATGCCGATTTTGCAATCAACCGTCGCGTGCTCAAGAACAACGTTTGGACAGGATTCGGAACGGTTGACGATGGACCCGTGGATCGAACGGTACGAGTTATTCACGCCAAGCGACTTGACGGCACAACTCTGGCTGTCGTTTATCAGTATGCCACGCATTGCACATCTATTTCGCCCGATCTCAACCGCATCAGTGCCGATTGGGCTGGCATGTCAGCCGCATTGATCGAAAACGCCTTCCAAAAACTCAGCTCTCCCGACGTGGTCGCTTTACCGATTATCGGTTGTGGAGCAGACTCGAATCCCAATCCGCGCGGCACCTACGACAATGCGAAGAGTCATGCGAACGAAATGGCTCAGTCCGTTCAGTCCGTTTGCAATCGCACCTTAACTGCATTGCCAGCTCCCGTTTCGCAGTCGTTTCAATTGGTCGCCATTGCATCGGAGCGTCCCTCTCGCGATCGACTGAACACGCTTGCAAAAAGCACTTCGGTCGTGGAACGCAATTTTGCGTTATCGATGCTGGATGTTTGGAAGCGCAAGGGGCGAATACCTGAGACCTATCCGGCCCCGGTTCACCTTTGGAATTTCGGGGACTCATTTGCTTGGGTCTTTATGGGGGGCGAAGTGGTTGTTGACTACCAGATTCGATTGGAGAAAGAACTGAGCCAATTTCCAAACGTATGGGTGGCTGCGTATGTGGATGATGTTTTCGCCTATGTTGCGTCCGAGCGAATGCGCAGCGAAGGTGGCTATGAAGTCGATGCATCCATGCTCTACTACAACCAACCAGGCCGATGGGTCTCAGGCACCGAGGACGTATTGGTCACACGAGTCCTTGAAATGGCTCGCCAAAAAAGGCCCGCAGAAACTCCCTTGTCTGCCAAGGAATCGCTGGCCTCAATCGAAATGGCAAAAGGTTGGACGATCGAGCTTGTCGCATCTGAACCGCTCGTCGAAGATCCAGTCAACATCGCATTTGGGGCGGATGGGGCCGTGTGGGTTGTTGAAATGGGAGACTATCCATCGGGTGGCGAAAAGACGGGTCGCTTGAAGCGGATGGTGGATAGCGACGGTGATGGCAAACTTGATAAGAGCTCAATTTTTCTCGACAAACTTTCGTTTCCATCCGGCGTCTACCCTTGGCGAGATGGAGTCGTTGTCGCAAGCGCCCCTGAGGTCTTTATTGCCTTCGATCGCGATCATGACGGCATCGCGGATGAACGTCGCGCGTTGCTTACGGGTTTTCCGTTTGCAAATCCGCAGCACCGGGTCAATGGTTTTACGTACGGTCTCGATCATCGGCTCCATTTTTGTGCCGGCTCGGAAGTAAATGAAATCGTCGAGGTCGCAAGCGGAAAGCGCATCAAGGTTGGCGGTAGCGATTTGAGTTTGGATGTAGACAACGGCAAAGTGTATCTTGAGTCTGGAAGTTCCCAGTTCATTCGGGGATGCGATGATTGGGGGAATTGGTTTGGAAATGACAACAGCCATCCTCTGTTTCATTATGTTTGGGATCGCAATTGGCCGAAGAGGGCAAAGACGACCACACAGCACGCAATGCAACCGCCGAGTGCACCTCCTGTTTTTCCGGTGAGCCGAGATGCCGACCGATTCAACGATCTTTTCGCTGCGAATTGTTTCACTTCTGCATGCAGTTCGATTTTTTGTCGCAGCCCTGGTGCGACCCCAGAAATGCAAGGGTCGGCATTGGTTTGCGAAAGCGTTCATAACCTTGTGTCCCGCATACGTATAGAACGCAAGGGGGCTTCGTTCGTTGGCTCCCGCTTTGACGAAGATCGGCGGAGCGAGTGGTTACGAAGTAGCGATCCTTGGTTTCGCCCGGTTCGCATTGAGAACGCGATGGATGGCTCGTTGTGGATCGCCGACATGTACCGACGTGTCATTGAGCATCCCGAGTGGATTCCAGAGGATTGGCAGAGACGAATCGATGTTCGGGCCGGCGATGATCGCGGCCGCATTTATCGAGCCTATCGCACTGACTTCACTCCATTTGCAACGAAGGATTGGACCAAAGCCAGCCTGGGCGAATTGTTGCAAGGCTTGCAAAGTCCAAGCTCAGCTATCGCCGAGACGGCCCGACAACAGTTGGTTTGGCGATACCAAGACAATCCTGACCGCGAGAGGAATACCGTTTCAGAAATTCGAACCCTTGCCTCGCGAGCGGAGGAAGCGGTCGTGCGGTTGCGAGCCGTCGCCGTTCTTTTGGCGTTGGGAAAGTGCGAACCAAAGGACTGGATGTTGGCATGCAAGGATTCGGATGAACGCGTCGTCCGTTGGGTGGTGGAAACGCTTACAAAGCAGCGGCTTGTTCAAGGAGAATTGCGAGACACGCTCATTGACGTTTCGCATTCGGAAATGGCCCATCGATCGGCAGCGTTGGCGTTGCAGTTGATCGTGGCGCTTGCGACATGTGCTGAGCCCGCGTATGTCGAGTTGTCTCAGCTATTGGTGCAACATGCAAGCGATCGATGGATCGATGCATCGGTCATTCTTCTACCCAGTTCTGGCATCGATTCCGTCATCGAACACCTCTTGGCGAATGAAAACGTTAGCACTGTTGGCATGATTGATCAGCTCGTTTCGAATGCTTCTCAGAAACTAAAGCAAAGGCTTCGAGATGGTATCGCCTCGGGTTCGGAGCAACGTCCCGCCTGGCACTTTACGTTGAGTCGTCAGTTTGCGCTCGAAGATGATAAAGCAGTTCGGCTGGATGATGTTACCGTTGAGAAACTGCAACGAGACTCGCTGGCAATCGTACAAAACGATCGAGCTGACCCAAATATACGCCGGGCGGCTCTTAGTTGGTTTATGTCACGGCTGGGTTCAAACGATCAGACTGGCATCGCATCGCTCGTCGCCGTGCTGACGCGTGCAAACGAGAATGACTTTCGTGAGCCGCTTGTCAAAGCTCTCGTGTCGTTAGGAGAGCCAGGTATCAAACCTGTCTTTGAAAAATGGTCTAGATTGGAGCAAGAAACGCGAGCAATTGCCATTTCTGGCTGCCTCGCGAGCGAGCCGACGACGTCCACATTATTGAGCCAAGTCGCAGATGGAGGAATTGGTGTGGACTCCTTTCAACCCGCTCAGATTGAGCAGTTGAGAGGTCGGAAGAGTCAAGAGTTGCGACACCAGGTAGAAAAGCTCTTCGGGCCACCACCAGGGGCGGATCGAGTGGCCATCGTGCATGAGTACACCAGCAAGTGGCCCGCAAACTTTGACGCTTCGCGCGGTCAAGCGTTGTACAAGCAGCATTGTTCGCAATGTCATCAGGATCGAGTGGAAGCGAGCGGGGTTTTGCCTGCGGTAGGGCCGAGCCTTGCAGCCTTAGCGGGATGGAAAAACGATGCGTGGTTAACGGCAATTTTTGATCCGAATAAAACCGTGGAGGCAAAGTATCGACGAGTCAATATCTTGACGCAAGACGGAAAAACGATCGTTGGACTGAAGGTTAGGGATAGCGAGGAGTCGATCGAAATCGTCAATGACCAAGGTCAGCTCATCAGTTTAACGCGTGAATCCATTGATGAACTCCGCGAATCCGATAAGTCGTTGATGCCGGAGGGCTTCGAAAAGATCTTGAAACCAGAGGACGTTGCGAGTTTGGTAACATACTTGCGCAAAATGCGTTAAGGTTCGAGTCCAGCAAACTTAGGAAGAGAACCACTCACGCGTTCGGAGGCAGTGAATTACCGTTTGAGATCAGGAGTCGGAAGCCGAGGTTGCCCATAGTCCTCGCCCGCTAGGCTCTTCTCGACGGAAGCCTTCCACGTATCGAGTGCAGCGGACATCTTTGCTACGCGCTCGGTCTCCTGAGATGCGAGGTCAGCGGTTTCTTTTGGGTCTTTGGAAATGTCGTAGAGCAACACAGTCGGAGTTGTTCCACTTTCATTTTTGCCTTTCCTGTCACGACCTGGGTTCGTGTGCAGTTTGTAAGGCCATTCGAGCAACGCGGCGTGACCTGGTTGGTTGTTGGCGTGTGCCCAAAACGGAATAGCCTTGCTTCGCAACTCTGTTTTGCGATCGAACAGAGGGAGCAAGCTGATGCCATCGAGCGGCTGGATTTGATTCTGCGCAATCGCGCCCGTGGCATCGAGGACTGTTGGGTAGATGTCGAGTGTGGAACAGGGTGTCTCGCTGATGAATGGTTTGGTAATTCGAGCAGGCCATTCGACGATGCCGGGAACTCGCAACCCACCTTCAAAAAGCGTACCTTTGGATCCGCGCAGGTTTCCAGTGGAATTTGGCCCGGCAGCACCACCGTTATCGCTGTTGTACCAGAAGATCGTATTTTCAGAGACGTTCAGTTCGCGCAAGGCAGCACGCAGTCGGCCCACGCTTCGATCGACCGCCGTGATCTCGCCATAGTAGTTTTGATCTTTTTCTGGTAGCGTGGCGTAGAGTGCTTTATCCGCTGGCAAGGCCTGATGCGGAACATGCGGTGAGCCGAACCAAACGACGCTCAGAAACGGCTTGCCCGCAGCAGCTTGCTTCTTGATGAATTTCAGCGCTTCGTCGGTGGTGACGTCGGAGCTGTCGCCGCGAAATTTTTCTGGTACGCCATTGCGTCCAAGCACTGGATCGAGATCGAAGAAATTATCGGCGGAGACCCACTCATCGAATCCCATCTTGCCGGGCGAAAGCGGATCGCTGGCCAAGAC
>JAIPFP010000292.1 GCA_021736575.1 Pirellula sp.
ATCGCGAGTCTTGGGGACGATCAGCGCCGTATTGCCTGGAAAGAACTCTTTGCCTAACACCAAATGAATTCCTTGGCTGGCTGCCACTAAGGGTACGGTGTCCGCTTGATCCATTCTTCGAATCGAATCGCAAAACGGGCCGGTTGCATTGAGAACACAACGACCGCGAAACGTGTGAGTCTCTCCTGTTTCTTCATCGCGACAGACAACACCGTCGACTCGTCCACTTGGGTTTTTGGTAAGTTCGAGGACGCGTGCAGCATTGACGAGCGTCGCTCCCTTTTCGGCGGCAGTCTGAACCATATTGATCAACAAGCGTGAATCGTCGAATTGGCCGTCGAAGTACGAAATCCCGCCAAAGAGACCATCTGGAGATAGTGCTGTTTGTTTCGAAAGAACCTGAGTCTTCGATTGCCGTTGTGACTGCGGGAACTCGGGACTACTGGCCAACCAATCGTAAACCTTCATCCCCAAACTGTAAAAGACGAATTCGAAAAGAGAACGACACGGCAAAATGAACTCAAGCGGATGAACGAGATGAGGCGCATTTTTTAGCAATCGAGAACGCTCTCGAAGCGATTCCCGCACCAGTGCGAAATTGCCTTGACGCAAATAGCGAACACCACCATGAATGAGCTTCGTCGACCGGCTAGAAGTTCCTTTACCAAAGTCGGTTCCCTCGAGAAGCAACACCGAAAGGCCTCGAGTCGCCGCGTCCAAAGCGGCTCCAACACCAGACGCTCCTCCGCCGATGATGATGAGGTCCCAAGCGTCGGTCCGGTCGATAGCCGCTTCGAGATGCCGATCGCGATCGAATCCGAGTGTCATGGGTTTGAATGTTCCCAGTCTTTGGAACGATCGAGGGCTCGCTTCCAATCTTCGCGACGACGGGCCGCTTCGTTGGCAGGCATGACGGGTTCGAAGACGCGATCGGATTGCCAAATCGATTCGATGTCCGATGGATCTCGCCAGTATCCAACTGCCAAACCAGCCAAAAAGGCTGCGCCGAGAGCCGTTGTTTCGATGATCTTGGGCCGTACTACCGGTGCTTGAAGAATGTCCGCTTGAAACTGCATTAGCAGGTTGTTGGCTGAGGCACCACCGTCGACACGAAGCTGGTCGATTTGAATGCCGGAATCGTGTTGCATGGCATCCAAAACGTCCGCGACTTGAAAGGCTATTCCTTCTAAGGCTGCGCGAGCAATATGGGCCTTGTTAGTCCCTCTCGTCAATCCAAGAATGGTGCCTCGCGCATAGGCATCCCAGTGCGGCGCTCCGAGTCCCGCAAAGGCTGGAACCAAAAAGACACCTCCGCTATCGGAGACGCTGGCCGCCAACGCTTCGACATCGCTCGACGACTGAATGATTCCAAGCCCATCGCGAAGCCACTGAACCACCGCGCCAGCAATGAAGACACTCCCCTCGAGTGCAAATTGAGGAGGGGACGATGGACCGAGCTTCCAGGCGAGAGTTGCGAGCAATCGATGTTTGGAAATCTGCGGTTTATCTCCCACATTCATCAGCATGAAACAACCGGTGCCGTAGGTGTTCTTGGCCATGCCGTGCCGAAGGCAATTCTGACCGAACAGGGCAGCTTGTTGATCGCCTGCGATCCCCGCGATCGAAACGGGGCGATCAAAAATACCTTGCCCCGATTCACCGTAGACTTCACTGCTGGTTCGAATGGTTGGCAGCATAGATCGAGGTACATTGAGCAGTGAGAGCAATTCGCCGTCCCAATCCCCGGTCTGCAAATCGAAGAGCAAGGTTCGAGAGGCATTGCTCGGATCCGTTATGTGCAAGTGGCCATGAGTCAGTTTCCAAATCAGCCAAGAATCGATCGTGCCGCAGGCGAGTTCACCGCGATCTGCTCTGACTCTTGCGCCGGGAACGTTGTCAAGAATCCACTGGATCTTGGTCCCAGAGAAATAGGCGTCCACCACCAGTCCCGTTTTGCGTTGAATGAGATCGGCATGACCGTCTTGGCGAAGTCGATCGCAGATAAGTGCCGTTCTTCGGTCTTGCCAAACGATGGCATTGTAGATCGGTTTGCCGGTCGCTCGGTCCCAAACAACGGTGGTTTCGCGTTGGTTGGTTATGCCGATGGCGGCAATGTCTTGAGTCCCGCGCGTGCAGGATGAGATCGCTTCCTTGGCGACTGCCAACTGCGAGTCCCAAATTTCCTCTGGATCGTGTTCGACCCAGCCGTTCTGCGGATAGATTTGTCGGAACTCTTTTTGCACAACTCGGTGCATTGAGCCTTGGTGATCGAAAAGGATGGCGCGCGAGCTTGTGGTGCCTTGGTCGAGTGCCATGATGAAGGACATGGTGCTACCTTATACTGCCGAGGAGAGAGTCGGGACGCTACGAAAATAGAGTATAGCGTGAACGGGCAGGGCATGCAGTCAGGTCAGAGTGCGAGCTATTTCACTCCGACCTAGGGCGAAGGTCAGCTACCACTCGCGTAAAGCCAGTGGCACGCAATCCAATGCCCCTGGGCTCACCCCCAGGGGATCGTATTCTTCACGCTAGACCAGTGGCATGCAATCTCAGGCACTCTCTTTGCGTTCAGGCACGCTCTTGAAGTGAGTTAACTTGCCGTCGGCTGAATTTACGTCGATAGTGTAAACGGTTCCCGCTTGTTGGTCGGGCAATTCGAACATGATGTCCAGCATTGTCTCTTCTACAATACCGCGAAGACCGCGAGCACCAACGCTCTTGATGTGGGCCTTTTGTGCGATGCTCTTCAAGGCGGATTCGGTGAAGTGCAGTTCACAATTCTCCATTCCGAAGAGAGCTTGGTACTGTTTAATGAGAGCGTTCTTTGGTTCACTCAACACTTTGATCAGACCTGCAATGTCGAGCGGCGCAAGGGACGTTACGACAGGCAATCGACCAATCAATTCGGGAATCATACCGAATTGCAGGATGTCATCTGAGGTAACTTGAGCCAGCAGCGAGGCCACATCTCCGTCTTCGCGGATACTGGCTCCGGGCCCGAAGCCGAGCGACTTTTTCCCGAGTCGCTTGCGTATGATTTCCTCGACTCCAACAAATGTTCCACCGCAAATGAACAGGATGTTGGTTGTGTCCAATTGAATATACTGCTGTTCAGGATGCTTGCGACCGCCTTGAGGAGGCACATTTGCGACGGTTCCTTCGAGCATCTTCAAAAGGGCCTGCTGAACCCCTTCGCCGGATACGTCGCGCGTGATCGATACGTTTTGGCTGGTTTTTCCAATTTTGTCCAATTCGTCGATATACAGAATGCCGCGTTGTGCCGCTTCGATATCGAAGTCCGCTGCATGCAACAGTTTGAGAAGCAGATTCTCCACGTCTTCTCCAACGTAGCCTGCTTCGGTCAGCGTGGTTGCATCGCCGATGGCAAACGGAACGTTGAGCATTTTCGCTAGGGTCCGGGCCATGAGAGTCTTGCCGCTGCCGGTTGGACCGACCAGCAAGATGTTGGACTTCTCGATTTCGATATCGGAGCCAGCCCAATCCGAAGTGAGCCGTTTGTAATGGTTGTGCACGGCGACTGCCAAAGTGCGTTTGGTGGGCACTTGACCGATCACATACTGATCGAGGTGTTCAACGATATCGCGAGGGGTCGGAATTTCGTTGAAAAGCTTCTTGGAAGCTGGGCGTCGACGTTGCTCTTGATCCAAAATGGATTGGCAGAGTTCGATGCACTCACCACAGATGTATACATCGCCTGGTCCTTCTACGAGCGGACCTACATCGCGATAGCTTTTTCGGCAGAACGAACAAAATGCGTTCTTCTTGGTGGTACTACCGCTGCTGGTACCGCCGTTTCGGCGGCCAGCCATGACATCCTTACTTGAGGGCATTCTCGACTCCTTGCTTGTTCGCTGAGCAAAGCATGATGAAGACGACCTGTCTCAGCACACTCAAGCTCAGTTGACGAATGGACACGTAATATGTGGAAGCTCGATTGGTTTTCTCAAAGAGCCTGCCTAGCAGGGAGTCTGCCTAGCAGGCTTTCTTTGAATCGAACCGGGCGTCCGTGTCCACAGTTTCGAGCCGATGAATATTTGTTAGTTGCGTCAGGACAGTTGTCCTAACTGGTTCGGCCTCCCAGACCGATACAGGAATCACAGACGGATAAGTCTAACACACAAAAGCCACCTAATCAGCGGTTATTTTTCGTCCGATTTTGGAGCGTTCTGGATGTCGATCGTTTTTGGCGAGGGCGATGGGGACCTACGAGGAGACTCCGCCAGCAACGAAGCTATGTTTCGGAATTCTGCTTCGTCGATGTAACCTCCACTCTTCATTTCCTCAAAATTCTTTCGTAGCAGTTCATCCATTGGGGCGTCTTGGCTGTTGGAATCGCGCAATCTTGACAACAGGCGAAGTGCGATAGCACATACAGCCAACAAAATCAGAACACCAAGAGCAGCCTGAAAAGTTGAGTTGGACAGCAACCCCCAGATCCCAGAACCAGCGTTTCGTGCAGTCATCATTGAGGTGAAAAATCAAGCGGGTGAAAGTGGGTTTCCCTTTGGACGCGATGCCTTGACACTTGATTCATCCCGAGAATCCTTCTCGCTTGCACGGACGAATGGTATGCACGCACCATCATTCAAGTCCAGCTTTTTTAATCTAAAAATCGGACAATTTCCAGAGATCCTTTTGGAGAAATGGGCAACGCGGAGTATCTGCGCGGGCGTATGACAGCGGTAACTGACCTTTTCCCTACGTAAAGTTAGCGATTCCCTGGGGTAAACTACGCGATCAGCTCGTGAAGTACACGCCCATGTACATCGGTTAATCGTCGATCGATGCCGTTGTTGCGGTAAGTCAACTTCGTATGATCGATACCGATTAGATGCAGGATAGTTGCATAGATATCATAGACTTGCGTTGGGTGGTCTCGGTCTAGCGGCTTATACCCCCACTCGTCACTCTCACCATGCGTGACTCCCCCTCGAATGCCACCGCCGCAAAGCCAGTTGGTAAAGACAAACGGATTGTGGTCGCGCCCTTTCCCTCCTTGCGAGGAAGGCATGCGACCAAACTCAGTGGTCCAGAGAATCAACGTATCCTCGAGCATGCCTCGCTGTTTCAAGTCTTGAATGAATGCCGCGCAGCCACGAGCCATTCCCATCGCAAGCGGACCATGATCGCGTCGCACGTCTTCGTGTGAGTCCCAATTGCGACGCGGAAATCCATTGTCGTTTCCACTCCAAACCTGGACAAATCGGACTCCGCGTTCCAGCAATCTCCTTGCGGCCAAGCATTTTTGCCCGAAGTGAAAAGTCTCTTCGTCCGCATTGATCTCTTTGCCCCAATCCTGTGCCCCTCGATCCAGTCCATAGAGCCTCATCGCATGCCCGGACTCGGACGAGAAATCCAACGCTTCAGGAGCTGCCAACTGCATCTTAGCAGCCAGTTCGTAGCTTCGAATGCGTCCCTCAAGTCGTGCATCACCTGTTCGAGTCAATGCGTGCTCGCGATTGAGTCTACTCATCAAGGCTTGCGATTGTTGCTCCCCCGAGGCGGTAACATACGTGCCAGCGCGATGCGGAAACAGGTCCGCAATGGGATCGGGGCGTCCAGGATAGATGATCGTTCCTGCGTGCTGGGCGGGCAGAAAAGCTGAATCCCAATTCTTAACCCCGTTGGAACCAAAGCCGCGATGGTCGGGCAGAACTACGAAACTTGGGAGGTTCTCGTTGATCGATCCCAGCCCATAACTAACCCAACAACCCGCTCCTGGAAACCCAGGCAACAAGAAACCGGTAGACTGCAACAACGTCGCAGTGCTGTGGACACCCGATTTGCTCACCATGTTGTGAACGAATGCGATGTCATCCGCGACCGAGCCGAGCGGTGCGACGGTCTCGCTCAGCAACTTGCCACAATCGCCATAGGGCTTAAAGTCCCAGATCGGTTTCATCCACGGACCAAGACCGTTCTGAAACGCTTCTACGGGCTCGCCGAAATCGCTGGGTGCCCCGTCGCGTTTGACGAGTTCACTTTTGTAGTCAAACAAATCGATGTGGCTTGCCGCACCTGACATGAAAAATTGCACGACACGTTTTGCTTTTGCCGGATGATGTACGCCATTATCCCCGTTACGAGAAATCGCGTTGCGGGGATTCGTTGCATCTTGTGCTGCCAATTCGCCGTCGGATGCAAGCATTGAGGCCAGCGCAATGCCACCGAGACCGCCCCCCGATTCCAACAGAAAAGATCGTCTTGAAGGCATGGTCATCGGCTCAATCCACAAACGTAAAGGCGTTTAAATTAAGAAGCAAGCGACATAAATAGGGCAAGCCGTTCGTCTTCGCAAACTCAATCATTTGCTCGCGATCCATTTCTGCGGGGGCAACCCCGAGTGCCAGCCGACAAGCTCGTTCAACCTGGCTCGGAAGCTCTGAGCTTTCCCGCTCAACTCGAGCCGCAAAATGCTTCGACTGACTCAGCATGAATCCGTTGTTCAAAAGTGCCAATGCCTGTATCGCCGACAAACTTTCATTTCGTTTGTCGACACGCATCGATGGATCGGCACAGTCCAGCGAGGTCATCCATGGTTGCGTTTGGGATCGGACGATGAATCGATAGACCGAACGTCGCCATGTCTTGGGATCTTCGGGATCCGCGAGTCCATACTCATAATGCGGCGAATGCTCGGGGTGTTCGATCACAAAGTCTTGCCAGCCTGGGCCACCCATGCTGGTATCAAGCTTGCCGCTGACCGAGAGCACGGAATCTCGGATCGCCTCGGCTTCCAATCGTCGCCGATTCTGTCTCCATAGCAGCGTGTTATTGGAATCCAAAGTCTCACCCGTTGAGTTGCTTGCCGAAGATTGGCGATAAGTCGCGCTCTTCACGATGAGTCGGTGCAAATCCTTCATCGAGCCTCCGCGATTGCGGAAATCCGTAGCTAACCAGTCGAGCAACTCAGGATGGGAGGGTAACCCACCATTGTGTCCTAAGTCATTTGGCGAATCCACAAAGCCGCGCCCA
The DNA here is from genome assembly GCA_021736575.1 of Pirellula sp. Taxonomy (GTDB): domain Bacteria; phylum Planctomycetota; class Planctomycetia; order Pirellulales; family Pirellulaceae; genus JBKCUI01. The sequence continues at coordinate 6,997 of JAIPFP010000292.1, forward strand.
AAGTGATACTGCCACACGCGGTTCACGATACTTCGCCAAGTTAGTGGGTTGGCGGGATCCGTAATCCACTTCGCAAGTGCGACACGGCGCTGACCCTCCCCAGCCTCCGGTGGCAACTCGAATCGAGAAGGTCCAAACGAAAGAAAGGACAACGCGCCCGGTGTTACTTCGCGGCCTGGCTGAGTTACTTGACCACGTGCAAGCAAGAAAATGGGCCGCGGCTTTCCTCCCCCTGCTCCTGTCCCTACAAAGGATCCGCTCCCCTGATGAACTCCACCCGCGTACACGACATTCGGTGCAGGCATATGCTTAAGACGCTCAGCCACATCCGAGAGTTCCGCCATGAGCGACCGACGTTTTGATTTGCTGGCTTCATCCATCGACTTCTCTAAAAGGTTTTCTCGCTCTTGAACGAGTTGCGATTTGTCTTCTTTCGTGTTGGCGGATGGTGCAATGCCATCGGTCAAGTTCGTTTTGCGCCAACGCGGTGCAGCCTCGATAGAGTCCAAAGCTGTTACCGAACGACCGAGTGCTACGTTTTTGTCAGTTGAGTCGAACACTTGAAGTTCTGAGA
>JAIPFP010000293.1 GCA_021736575.1 Pirellula sp.
ACAAAATTCTGACTGGGCATTTGCCAGAGTGGCCGTTTGATTGGCCACCCAATGGTTATGTAACATTGAAGCGTAAAGTCCATCCGGATTTGATCGCCGTGATCCGTCGATCGTTGGAAATGCGACCGAGTCATCGTTATCGGGACGCAAACGATCTATTGAGGGCATTTCGAGTCGTCAAGGCTCGATCACTTAAATTTGCTCATCGGCACCGCCCGCAGCACTGAAAAAAATGCTCTATTGGTGGATTGCACAGCGGTCCATATGTTACAATGGGCGTCTCGCCTAACTCTCCCGCCGGTATTTACTAGAGCTCGGTCATGCTATCGCTGTACCACCAAGATGCAACAAGTCTCGGCACAAAATCAGGAGCAACGTTGTGCGATGGGGTTTCTCGCCGAGAGTGGCTTCGCGTTGGTGGCTTGGGAGCCTTCGGTCTAAGTTTGCCTCAACTAGTTGGCGGCCGAACCACCATTGCGTCACCATCTATTCCGAATCCGTTCAGCGGCTCCTTTGGAAAAGCAAAGTCCTGCATCGTTTTGTTTATGCTAGGTGGTCCGCCTCAACACGAGACGTGGGACCCGAAGCCGGATGCACCTTCGGAGATCCGAGGCGACCTAGGATCCATCGCCACTGCAACTCCAGGCTTGCGAGTTGGCGAGTTGATGCCGCAAACAGCCAAGTTAACGGATCGTATCGCCGTCCTTCGAGCCATGGCAACGGACGACAACGCGCATTCCTCAAGTGGTTATTGGATGCTGACAGGCTATCCGCACTCACCGAAGAACAGCGAGAACGCACTCCCTGGAGCGCCGAATGATTGGCCTAGCATGGCTTCTGTTGTAAGGCATCTCAAGGGTGATGCGACAAGCATTCCAGGATCGGTTCGGCTCCCCGAAGAGATTTGGAACACGGGCCATATTCTGTGGCCAGGGCAGGATGCAGGTTGGCTGGGCAATCATGCAGATCCCTGGCTGGTAACTTGCGATCCTAGTAAAGCCGACTTTCGAGTACCAACCCTTTCGCTCCCTTCCGACATGACCTCCGAGAGATTGATTGCAAGAAAGGCATTGCAAGAATTAATGAACCAAAAGCTGGACGCATTGCAGAGCAGTGTCTCCGGGCAACGTTGGGCTCTGTGGCAAAATAAAGCCATAGATCTATTGCGCACCAATACAGCTCAACAAGCTTTTGCAATCGAACGAGAATCGGAAGCGACCCGTGAACGTTACGGAAAGAATCGTTTCGGTCAAAGCGTTCTGCTTGCACGACGGCTGGTCGAATCGGGCGTTTCGCTCGTACAAGTGAATTGGACTCGCGGGGAAACCGATGAGAATGTGGCGCCGGCGTGGGATACGCATGCCAAAAACACGGAACGACTGAAGAATGCGCTCATGCCTCCGATGGACCAAGCGTACTCTGCGTTACTCACGGATCTTGAACAACGCGGGTTGCTGGACGAGACACTCGTCGTGTGGATGGGAGAATTCGGTCGGTCCCCAAAAATAAACCCAAGTGGCGGTCGCGATCACTGGGGACACGTTTTTTCAGCAGCACTAGCGGGCGGTGGCATTCAAGGCGGCGCTGTTTATGGACAATCCGATCGACAGGGAGGCTATCCATTAGATGGGCGGGTCGAGCCGCAAGACTTGAGCGCTACGATCTACCATTGTTTGGGATTTCGGCCGGAAACGGAATTGAGAGACCGATTCAACCGCCCTTTAGCAATCAGCAAAGGGCATCCGATAGAGGCGATATTGCAATGACGAGTCGAAGGGCATTTTTGGTTGCTTCCAGTTGCAGTTTGGCGGGACTTAGGTTCGGATCACCAAACAAGTCAGTTGCAGCAAATCCATTGCAAAGTGTGACCGAAGGTGGAAAGGCAAAGTCCGTCATCCTTTTCTTTCTTTGTGGTGGAGCATCGCATGTCGATACATGGGACATGAAACCAGACGCGCCCGCTGAGTACCGAGGTCCATTCCAACCGATCGCGACTTCTGCGGGAGGAGTTCGGCTTTGCGAACATCTGCCAATGCTCGCCAAACAGGCGCATCACCTTGCGGTTGTGAATTCGGTTTGTGGGACCGTAAACACCAACGACCATCACGCTGGTTACTACTACAATTTAACAGGGCATGTGCCCGACGCTACCTTCTTGTCCTTAGCAAATGATCGTCGTCCTTACGCAGACGATTGGCCCTACATGGGAGCGGTGGTTGGTGCTCGTCGTTCTCCTCACGAACATCTTCCGAATGCGATCACGATTCCGCACAAACCAAGCAAAGCTCCCTACACGCGCCCCGGTCAGTTCGCCGCTAGGCTGGGAGTCGAGTTTGACCCATTGTACGTTTCTGGCAACGCGGATGAGCCCTTGAAATTTCAAGCTCCATCGCTGGTTTTGGCCGGCGACGTCACCGCTGACCAATTGCAGTCGCGGCAACAGTTATTAACGAAGCTCGATCGCGCACGAACTGCCTTCGATCACAGCCAAAAGGAGAAAACGTGGAAGCACCATCAAGGCCGCACGTTCGATTTGCTAATGTCGACCAAGGCGACTCAAGCGTTCGATGTTGGCAGTGAATCGCTTGAAATGCGGGAGCGCTACGGCAAAGGAATCAATGCAATGAGCTTGCTGCTTGCTCGTAGACTAGCCGAAGCCGAAGTACCGTTCATTACTGTATTTTGGAAAGAGGACGAGTCGATTGCAAAGAAATGTGCCAGCGAGGGAGCTTGGGATACGCATGGAAGTAACTTTGAATGCTTGAAAGAAAACCTCTTGCCCCAATTCGACCGAGCTTTTTCAGCGCTGGTAGAAGATTTGCATGCTCGAAATTTGCTTGATCAAACCTTGCTTTTGGTCACCAGTGAGATGGGGCGAAAACCCAAAATTGGCGACCCAAGATCAGGTGGGGTTGGCGGAGCGGGGCGGGACCATTGGACGCATTGCCAAAGTGTATTATTGGCCGGTGGTGGTATTCAGGGTGGCCAAACCTTTGGTGCAAGCGATCGGTATGGGGAATATCCTGCATTACAACCGCTGACGCCAGCGGACATCGCCAAAACAGTTTACCATGCGATGGGAATCAACGACTTGCAGGCAACGGACTCGCAAGGTCGCAAATACAATTTGCTTGAAGACGGCAAACCTATCCTGCAACTTTTCTAAACGCGCCCCAAGTTGCATTGCGGACATCCATCGATTACAACCAATTTCCGCAAGTTGCGCGGGATGTCGTGCAAAGTGTTTACCTTCAGATGTGCTTTAACAACCGGAACAAATTGATGAAAATCCTCTCCCTGTGCGTCGCGATCATGTGCTCACTGAGTATCGGCTTGCCGGTGCTAGCGCAAGAAAAAACAAAACCCGTTCGAATGGGCTGTGGGTTGATGACCTTTGACACCGTTCCAGGTTGGGGCCTCCGACCAGATGGAAAATCTGCCATCGGTCCGACGCACGGATCCGTGGTGATCGATCAAGCGGGAAACATCTACACAAGCGCTAAAGACGGTGTCTTTGTGTTTTCGCCGGATGGCAAGGTAATCCATAGCTATCTAGGAAAAGAGTACTCCGACATTCACGACATGGAAATTCGTCAAGAAGGCGAAAACGAATTTATTTATGGTGCACGCAATAACAACGCAGAGGGAATCAAGTTCAATATTCGCAGTGGGGAGATCGTCCTGAAGCTTGGTTTTCCAAAGGAATCCGGACTGGAACCAACGACGAAGTTCAATCCAACCGCCATCACAGTCGCACCCAACGGTGATATCTTTTTATCGAACGGCTACGCGAGCAATCATATTTTTAAGTTCGATAAGAATGGCAAGTATTTGCTCCATTTCGGAACCAAAGGCAACGGCCTCAAGGAGTTCAACACGGCTCACGGCATGACGCTCGATACGCGCTACGAGCCCCCACGTCTTTTGATCTGTGACCGAAATCACCAACCCAAAGGCCGTTTGCTCCATTATGACCTCAATGGCGAGTATATCGACGAAGTCATTACAGGGCTCGGTATGCCAACGGCTGCATCGGTTCAAGGAGACTACGTCTCGGTTCCAGACTTGCAGGGACGGCTAATTATTCTCGACAAGAGCAACACGATCATGGCGGTTCTCGGCCACAATCCAGATCCAAAGAAAGGTGGGAGTTACAATATCCCTCAAGAACAATGGGTCGAAGGCGTTTTCAGCGGCACGCACGGTTCCAATTGGGACAAGGATGGAAACCTGTATGTTCAGGATTGGAACGTCTCAGGCCGAATCATGAAGCTCGTTCGTGTTAAGTGAGTCGGTGAAGTCGGTGAGACGGTAAAGACCGTGAAGACGGTTAAGACCTACTCCAAGTCGCCTGTGATTTCACCGCCTGCACGTGTTGCCAAGCCTTGATAAATCTCCAGGCGAACACTGTTGGAAATCATCCTGGTCGAACAATCGCCGAAGACAAAGTGGACGCCGCCGGTGTGCCGACTTGAGAAGTCATCAAAGTGGCCTGCCGGACTGTTCGGAACGTGATCTGTCGTTCCGAGAAATCGTGCTCCAGGTGATTGTACGTCGGGGATATATCCATGCCAAACCGAGCCGCCTAATCGGCTGCTCCGTTCGCCGAAGACGACCGTATTGCTAACGCCATCGACAAGATCTCGGATTCTCGTTCTCGAGTTACCATAAAAACTCCCGTCGCCTGCATAGGGAAACTCATCGATTTCCAGCGTGCCGAATACAGCCACATAATTGGATTTGGCAATTGGAAAGAGCTTTGGACCTTGGTCAACGTTGGTGCCTTCCTCTGCATCCGCTTCCGCTCCGATTTCAAAGATCGATTCGCCGGGATCCGATGGACATTGGAACGAAGGAATGACCGTTTTCAAGTGAATAGCGTTGACCGACGCTTGGATAGGGAAGTTCGTGTCGATTTGGTTGAAAACGGTGACTTGTTCCATGTAAGGAAAGAGGGCCGTTCCAAATGCCCAACCAGGCGAAGTCGATTGACGCCAATCCACCCAACCGCTCGGGAATCGTTTTAGGGCGGACTCGTAATTGGAGAGCGCAAGCCCCAATTGCCGCATATTATTCGTGCATTGCGTCCGCCTCGCGGCTTCTCGGGCCGCTTGGACTGCGGGCAATAGCAAGCCTACCAAAATTCCAATGATTGCAATAACGACCAACAATTCCACTAGGGTGAAACCGGTTATGCTACTGTTTCCGCGTCGAACTCGATTCAAATTCATAGTATTCAGCGATAGGGTAACGTTGCAAACACATCTAAAACACAGCCGTTGCATTTCGAAACAAAACACATGTCGCAACGCATGTTTTGTGCAATCGAATTGCTTATGCGATAATTAGTATTTGCAAACGCTAATCTGTCAACCATTTTATCGATAAAATTGCGACAAATGCAGTACCTGGCGTAAAAAAAACCCAAGCAACCCGATCGAGTTCGTTCTGCCATGAATCGAGTTCGTTCTGCCATGAACGGCTTTGTGATCGCGATCGGAAGTTGGCCAAAAACGCAAGACGGCAAAGTGTGAAGTTATCCGCGGTCAGCAATCCGCTTCCAATCGATTGCTTGGTTGGGATCGAGCAATTGAAGCTCCGGCGGTGCAACGTGCGGGTACTTCTGGGCGGCCCCACAATTGTAAATGACCACTCGCTCATTCGACTTGATCCAATCCGACTCACGCAACATAGACGCTGCGCAGATACAGGCTGCAGATTCGGGGCAAAACGAAACTCCTTCGGCAGCGATAGCTTGTTTCATCCATGGCAGGATATTCTCGTCCGGAACGGCGATCGCGGTTCCGCAACTACTGCGAACAGCATCTAGAATCATAAAATCGCCCACCGCAGCTGGAACGCGAATTCCGCTTGCAATCGTTGCGGCGTTCGGGAATGGTTCTGCAAATCGTTGCCCAGCTTCAAACGCTCGAACGATGGGTGCGCATCCGGAGCTTTGCACGGATACCATGCGCGGCATCTTGGGCGAGTCGAGCCAGCCGAGCTCAAGGAGTTCCTGAAAGGCTTTCCACATTCCGATGAGTCCTGTACCACCACCCGTAGGATAGAGTATCACGTCGGGTAGTTGCCATTGGAATTGCTGTGCAATTTCAAGTCCCATCGTTTTCTTGCCTTCGATACGATAAGGTTCTTTCAGGGTGGACATGTCGAACCAACCCATGGATTCCTTTCCTGCCCGAACCAATTGCCCGCAGTCGGTGATCAAACCCGAAACGGCGAAAACGCGTGCACCCGCCATAACCGCTTCAAATTTATTGATTGCAGGAGTATCGGACGGCATAAAGACAAAAGCCTCCATGCCTGCGCGAGCCGCGTAGGCCGCCATGGCCCCGCCTGCATTGCCCGCCGTTGGAATCCCGACTCTCTTTACCCCAAGCTCCCTTGCCATCGAAATCGCGACCGCTTGACCTCGACTCTTGAAACTGCCGGTCGGCAGTTGACTATCATCCTTGACCCACAAATCACTGAGCCCGAGTATTTTCCCAAGCCGTGGAATCGCCATTAGCGGAGTGATACTTTCGCCCAACGAAGCAACCGCTGAGTTGGACTGAACTGGCAGTAACTCTCGCCAACGCCACAGGGAGGGGCCACGCGATTCCATTTGGGAACGCGTCACCGATCGTTGAATAGCCGCTAAATCGTATCTTACCCAGATCGGCCTATCCCGGTGCAAGGTTAGTAACTGGCCAGGCTCAAATCGAGTTTGATCAATGGCACTTTCGAGATGCGTTACAAAGTTTGACACGTCCTCAACCCCTGGGAAAGTAACAGATCGGTATTGGTTGTGCTTGCATCGAAGTCAAACGACGCTGGCTACAAAAAACTATTTGACCTTTGCTTTTTTTTCCCCAGCTTTTCCTGGCCAAAAACTGAGCCAGTTGTTTGCAGTCGACCGATCGGTCGCCTTTTCCAATTCTTGCTTTGGTGCGATTTCGGCGCCAGCAAGCAAATCGGTAAGCTGCTGGACCGCCAGAGTAATGGCTGCTTTCGGGGCTTGTTCTGTGAGAGGCTGGCCGTTGTTTCTCATTTCCACCATGGTCCTATAGTCATTCGGAATTTGGAAGAAGACCTCCCTACCAATGGTTTCACGGGCTTTTTTGAGGCTGATTTGACCGCTCTCCAAACCGACTCGATTGACAACTACCTTCACTTTTTCGCGCACGGATTCCATATCTTGTAAACTCATCAGAAGTCGAACCATATTTCGCAAGCAAGGAAGGTCCAATTGGACCATTAAGATAATTTCGTTGGAAAGTTCCAAAGCCGTCAAGTCAACCTGCGTGTACGATTTCGAAATATCCAAAACCACATGCGAGAACGACGCTCTCAATAGTCCTATCACTTTTCGCAAGCTGTCTGGGGTTATCAATTCGAGATCTTGAAGTTGGACCGGTCTAGGTAGCAAGTAGAGTCCTGAAGAGTGCTTCGTTAGCGATTTTCTAAGTAATTGGAAGTCGAGTCGAGATACGTTTTCCGTCACGTCAACGAGACTATGATCCGGAATCAAATCCAAAAACACGTCCGCATC
>JAIPFP010000032.1 GCA_021736575.1 Pirellula sp.
CAACGATTTGTGCGAGCAAGGCTTGAGCGGTTTCGGCTCTCTGACACATTCGTTCGGCGATGGCCGCTTGTATGTCACTTTTGAGCGACGGAAGTGCGATTGCGTGACGGGATGTGTCGTCGGCCGATGCTTGTGCGATTCCCGCATCCAAGGCCGCATCGCCGTAGGGGACGTCGACATTGGAGTTTTGACTGAGGTCCTTGATGAGTTGAATGAGTGCCTCCGAGGCAACGTCGGGTTGCATTTTGACGACCGCTTGAAACATTTGCTTTCGTAACGCGCCATCCAGTTTGCGTTCCAGTGCCCAAGCGCGAGCCGTTGCAATCGCGTCTGCATCGGCACAAAGCAATCGGACGGAGAGCAGTGCTTTTTTCCATGGCGAAACCGCTCCGTCGCGGTTTGTGTAATCGGCTTTGAAGTGTGGCTTTGCTTCGTGTGATTGCAGCCACTGTTCCAGTATCGGCCGCAGCGATTCGATTTTGATCTCGCCCGTTCGAGCTTTTGCCAACAAGCTCTCTATTGTGGATGCGGCAAGGTCCGAATGCTTTTCGCTCAATCCGCCCGCAATTTTTAAAATGGAGCTACAGGCACGTTTACTTGATTCGTCCGTTAGATCCGACCTGACATCGGCGATCAAGCGAGTTGCAATGCGTGGCGACATCTCTCTCAGCAGATCTTGATCCCGCTCCAATTCGCTCAAGATACTCTCGGAAATCATGACTTGTTGTTCGACCAAGTGAGGCTTAAGGTTTTGCCAAACGACGCGAGGCATAATCGGATCTTGAACGCTGGCTCTCAATACTGCAATTTGTTGCCCAACATTGTCCGCCGAACCAGATTGGCCGGTTGCCAATTTGGGAGCTGCAATCGATACCTGCAAGCGAACCCTTGGATCCTGATCGATTGCCAATGCGTGGATGCGGTTCAAAACGGTAGCGTTTCGAGAATCCTGTCGGCCCGCGATGCGAGTTCCCCATGCTCTCACCTCAGGCGAGCTATGAGCGAGCAGTTGAATCAAAAAATCATCAGGCAGTAATCCCGATCCGGTCAGTGACCACAGTGCATGCATTCGTTGCTTGGGAGTGCTTTCCGGCCCGAGCACAATCGCTTGAAGTTGCTGCGCAGATTGAACATCTTGCGATACGACTTTGCGTTCTTGCAGTTTCAATTGAGCGCGTTGACGATTGAAGATGTTGTCGTCCGACAATAGCCCAATCAACTCGGTATTGCTGAGTTTGCCAAAGTCTTTGACTTTCGCTGGTGGGCGAGTTCCATGGACGATTCGATACAGTCGACCGTGTGCTCGATCCACTCCCTTTGGGTCGGCATTGGCATCTTGGTAGCAGTGATATCGGTCGTACCAATCCAGAACGAACATGCAACCGTCTGGCCCAACTTTTTGAGAGACAGGCATAAACCAAACATCGTTGGCGGTCAGGAAATCCGGTTCGCTAAACCCCTTGTATGTCGCACCCGATCGTTCCACTCGATCGCAGTTCAAGCAACCGCCGTGGATATTCCCCATGTAGAGCTTGTCGCGGTACTTTTCTGGATACGCGGCAGAATCAAAGTACTCGATGCCGCAGTATGCCGCCATTTGGTGTTTGTGTTTGACGATGGAATCCGCAGGCCAAGTGTGGGGCGGATAAGGTCCCCCTTGGCGTTGGTAATAGGCCGATTCGGTCAAGTGCCAGAGGTGATCGATAACGCATGCGCTGATGAACGCACTTCCTTCGCCATCAAAAGCGATTCCCCATGGGTTACTCGTCCCCTCGCAAAACAAATCAAATTTTTTCGTGATTGGGTCGATGCGAAACATCGCACAGGTGAAGTCAAACACCTTGCCATCTTGTTTGATAACCGAGCGATTGAAGACTCCATTGAGTCCATACAGGCAACCATCCGGGCCCCAAGTGAGAGCATTTGGCAATTCATGCGTATCATCGCGACCAAAGCCCGTAACAATGACAGTCGTCTTGTCGGCCACATCGTCCCCATCGGTATCTTCGAGGAACAATAGATCGGGCGCATTGGCCACCCAAACACCGCCATGTCCAACTGCAATACCCGACGGAATGTTCAGCCCTTCGGCAAAAACCTTGACAGTCTCCGCTTTACCGTCCCCATCTGTGTCTTCAAGAATCTTGATCTTGTCGCGGCCTGGGCCTGGCTCTCGACGTGGGTATTCAAAACTCTCCGTGACGTAAATGCGTCCTCGATCATCGAATGCCATGGCAACTGGATTTTGCAAGGCTGGCTCGGACGCAACCAATTCGACGCGAAAACCGTCCGGCACCGTCATCTTCGCCATAGCTAATTCGGGCGTGAGAGGAGGCCCCGGGGGTGCCGTCTGCGTGCGAGGAATGAAATCGTCGGCGGTGACATCAAGTGCGGCAACGAACATCGCAACGAACATCGCAACGAATAGAACAGATCGGAAAATGATTTTGCTGACTAGCACTTCGGATTCCTGGTGAGAGGTAGAAACGGTTTAACCCCATTGTAGCTATAATGCTTCCAGTTCAATTCCGCTATCGCCAACTTTTTTAAGCTCGGTCATGACTTCCGAAGTAACCCAAGAACACCGTCGCAAAGCTGCCCGTTCCGTCACGGTATCCATCCTAACGGTGAGTGACACGCGCACTCTCGAAAACGATCTCGGTGGAAAATTGATCGAGGAGATGATGCTGGCTGCAGGGCATCCAGTATTGCTGCGCAGCATCGTTCCGGATGAAACGCTTCTGATTCATGCGGCGGCAAAGGAAATGATCGAGGCACCAGGGTGCGAGGCGTTGTTGGTAACAGGTGGGACCGGCTTAGCAGCGCGCGACTGCACACCGGAAGCCATTGAATCGCTTTACGATGCTGTGATCCCAGGTTACGGCGAGTTGTTCCGCATGTTGTCTTTCGCCGATATCGGTGCAGCGGCCATGTTGAGCCGAGCCAGCGGCGGTCGTGTGGGAAAAAAAGTCATTTTGACAATGCCGGGCTCGCCGGCCGGTGTTCGGCTAGCCATGGAAAGCCTGATCGTGCCAGAGATCGCTCATCTTGTACATCATGCGGGAAAGTAGTCCTACAAGCAGTTCCACTAGAATTGGAGTAGAATTGTCTCTCCCGTCCCTTGGTGCGCTGAGTTGCATTTACGCAGTCACGCTCTCCTTCCTCATGAGGATTCGATCGAAATGGTTTTCCTTCAGTTCACGTTTCCGAAGAAATTTTGCGCGTTTGGTTTGGTTCTCTTGGCGCAGATGATAATGACGCAACTATCGGACTTGTGCCTCGCAACTGGCGAGAGCAACCATCCTTCGGACGATGCATTACCAAATATTGTTTTGATTTTTGCGGATGACCTTGGAATTAACGATCTCGGCTGTTACGGTCGTCGCGACCACAACACTCCCAACCTGGACCGACTTGCAAGCGAAGGAATGCGATACACGAGTGCTTACTGCGGTTTATCGATTTGCTCCGCGTCACGCGCTGCCCTAATGACTGGCAAGACACCGGCTAGACTCCATTTGACGACTTTTCTCTCAGGAAGACCCGATGCGGAATCGCAGTTGGTCTTGCATCCTCGCATCCAGTCGTTTTTGCCCCTCGAAGAAACAACGATGGCCGAAATACTCCAGCGAGCCGGATATCGTACTGGGCATTTTGGAAAGTGGCACTTGGGTGGCGGTGGACCAACCAAGCAAGGCTTCGATGTCGCGGTTGAACCAAACGGAAACGGCAAACTAAATGATCAGGAGGGTGGCAAGAACGAATTCACAATCGTCAATGCAGCCATCGACTTTCTAAAATCAAATGGGGACAAGCCAAAGTTTTGCTACGTGCCGCATCACTCTCCTCACGTCGCACACGCGGCGCCGAAGGACTTAATCGAAAAGAACTCGGCTGCGTTCAATCCACTTTATGCTGCAACGATTGAGTCACTGGATATTGCGACTGGGAAACTGTTGGACGCTGTCAATGCATTGTCGCGACCAACGATTGTTATCTTTTCCAGCGACAATGGAGGCTTGCATGTCCCAGAAGTCCACACGGTGCCAGCAACTCACAACACACCTTTTCGTGCGGGAAAAGGATACCTTTATGAAGGAGGTGTTCGCATTCCGTTAATCGTTCGTTGGCCCAACGTGATCCAAGCGGGACAGACGGTCAACACTCCGGTTTCACTCATGGACTTGATGCCAACTCTCATGCAAGTGGTCGGTGTTGAACCAGCCAAGAGTGTTGGGCCTTTGGATGGTGTGAGCTTGAAACAAAATTGGCTGGACGGCGGTGAAACAGGATTGCAGCCGGAGAGGGCATTCTATTGGCACTTTCCTCACTACACCAATCAAGGTGGTAGGCCAGCGGCTGCAGTGCGCAAGGGTAAATGGAAGCTGATCGAGTATCTCGATAACGCGTCGGTCGAATTATTTGATTTGGATGCGGATATCAGTGAACAAACGAATGTCGCCGACAAGTTCGCTGAGCAAACCAAGTTACTCACTGAGTTGCTCCACCAATGGCAAATGGCAAGCGGGGCGCAATTCGGCAAATCCAACCCCAACGCAGATCTCGCTGTGTTTCGGAGACTCTATATCAATGTCGATCCGACACGTCTTAATGCAGACGCAAGTGCGGTCGTCCTTGGCGAAAAATGGAGAGACTGGCGCACCGAGATGAATAAAGTGGTTGCAGGCAAAAAACCGCAATTGAAGGGAGCATTGAATGAAATCAAGTTGCTAGCCAGGGACGGACAGCCTCACGGAAAAAAACTACGTTACGAACCGGAATCCTACAAAAATGTGCTTGGGTATTGGACGGAAGTCGACGACTGGGCAGATTGGGAATTGAGTATTCCGAAAGATGGCGAGTACGAACTAGACGTTCACTATGGTTGCGGAGCTAAGAACGGTGGCTCGATCGTGTCGCTTGAGGTCGCTGATGCTTCACTGCAATGGACCGTCCGCGACACGGGCCATTTTCAGAATATCATCATTGAGAACGTCGGTTCGCTGAATCTAAAACAAGGAAAGACTCGCTTGGCGGTCCGCCCAAAATCCAAGACAGCTGCGGCTGTGATGGACATACGAGCCATTGTGTTGCGCCCTGTTGCGGAATAATCAACGAGGAGGCTACCCCATTAAGTCGAGCGTTGAAACCGGCGACTCAGCGATCGCGGGCAACGACAAAAGAGATTCGTCTTGAATGAGTGGCGTTGCATTCGGTGACAAGTCGGAATTGCTCTGGTCGAATGGTGGGCCATCGTAACGCTCGTTTGGGTCACGATCCGAGGTTTTCCCGCTTTGCTCAAGCCGGCTCACTGCTGCATCGTCTGCTGGGCGATTGGTGCTTGCATTGGAATGCTTTGCATCGCTAATCGCATGTTGACTGGAGGCGGCTGCATTTGTCCAGCCTCCGCTACTAGGTACGATTTGCATATTCTACTAAGGGGTAGGTTCGCCATCATTGGCTGGGGAGACTTTGTCAAAGGTGTTGATGAGTTGCATTGGACGCCGGATCTGTGGATTGGCTGTTGTGCCGTTGACCTCGATTTGCCATAACTTGGCGGCGCCCGAGTTCGAGATCGGGTGAAAGATCGCGCCGACGATACCTCGGCGGCCTACGTTGGCAAACATATCGAGGTGCAACTCGCGACGCATGTTCACCCAGCCCGAACCTCGCATCGAAACAATGTCGCCGTCAAGGAGCAATTCATGAATGGGAAGCCGTTCGCCATCAATTCCAAATTGTACGTCTGCTGAATCAAATGCGCCCTGGCCAGGAGTGACGGACAACATTCGAAAGAGGCGAATCATGGCAGGTAGCTCGTACAGATTTGCGTGACGCAGCCAACCTCGCCCCTGCCCCTCTAAGGCAGAAGTGTTGGTCAATGCACCTTGCAAATCGCATTGAATCGAAAGCCGCCCCGAGGCGCCTGTATTCGATTCCCCCAGGTCTAGTAGAAAGCCTTGAAGGTCCGAATCCACCAATCGCAAGCGATACTTGGCTCTCTGTTGAGCGTCTAATGGTTCCACTCCGCTTACAAAAATGGTGCCGCTGAGGGTCCGCGCTCGGATATCGTTCTCTTTGATGTCCAATGTCGGAACATCTTCGCTCGATCGAATCGCATTCGGATCCTCCATCGGCTGCGGGGAGTTGCGATGAAGTAAACCGGGTCGATTCGGAAGAGCGTCTCGCATTTCGATTCCGAACGATGCTTGAGTAGCGGAATGGACGGAATTGCGAGGCACCATGTAATCGGCGTAGGCGACCGAGTCGTTCGGTGTGCCTTGATTAAAGCTCGGCGGTCGAAGGTTGTTCTTGATTTGCCAGGCCGATGCATCGCGACCGAATAATACTTCTTGGCGACTGAATGCAAACGGTCCAGATACACCCGTGACTGCAACGTTCTTAATCGCCAACCTATCGAGTGTCAAGTTTCCGAAAGCCATCGGCCCCAATGCCGTGTTCTCACCCACCAGGCTTATCGATCCGCAAATCCCGGAGGCAATTCCTCCACCTCCCAGTCGTCCGTCCTCCAATTGCAGTTCTAGGTCCCATTCACGAACAATGGACTCCGCAGACGAGGGTGGCGAGGAAACTCGCGTCTTGCCAGTGATGCTTACAGGCCCTCGGAAATCCACACGAACCAAAGGGTCTCTCAAGTAACTTGGCAAACAGTTTAAGAGACTCTGATCCACCAGCAATCGTGTCGCAGGCAACCACGTTAGCATTCCATCCCAAGTTCCATCGGAATGAAGTCGGCATTGACCTTCCGTTTGAAGACGGCTGGCGTCGTGGTTCCCGGACAGAGAATTGATATCGATTCGGCCTGGGCGATAAACAATATTGCAGGCAACATCATTTACTTGATACGGCAGAGATGTTGGACGCACCGAAACCGCCCGGGCAGCATGGGATTCCATTTCTCTGGCTTCGGTGATTTCAACGCTAAGATCAACAGGTGACTTCGCATCCTTGCGACGAATGAGAACTGCAACGTGATCGAGAACACCACTCGGTTGGATTTGATCCCAAAGTCCGCGGACGTTCGTTGGCAATGCCTGCTGGAGTTCTTCGTCTAGCCCGACATCGCGCCCTTCGAATAACAAGTCCAGCGTTTCGAGATTCGAGTTACGGCATTGACAAACACCATGACCCGCGATCCGTGCTCCATCATTACGTCCAACGAAGTCCTTCAGCAAGAGCCGCTCATTGTCCAGCGTCGCCGCGCCGTGTACGTCGACAATGGGGTATCGGAAATGATCGTACTTGATAGAGCATTCCGAGAACGTCAACTCCAGGCTACGCGATATATTGTCTGGCCGTTCGGCCGTCCGTACAAAATGACCTTTTTTGAGCATCACCGTGCCGCTGGGGTGAAGCGACAGAATGAACTTATGAATACTACTCTCAGGGGTATTGCGAGGTGTCAACGCCTTGAGCAACGTATCATCGATTGCAATCGGTCCGTCTGCCGCTAGTTTCAGGTCCATCAACCAACGCGGTTGGGCCTTCGTCATCGTCAACGCACCCCGGATCTTTTGATCGCCCGCTATGCCGATGAGATCGTTGGCTATGATCGAATTATTTTCGTAAACGAGTTCGCCCGAGATATTATGGACTGGATATGGAAAGAACTCCGTTTCGAGACCCGCATTCTTAGCATGCACAACCACTTTGGGTGTCCATTTGTTTCCATCGAAAGACAGTTTCGCTTGAGCATCCACCAACCCATTCAAGTTCAACTTCTGCCACGTTTCTTGCATTCCGACTGGTATAGCTTGGTAGAGTCGTTGGTCGAGCATCAGATTTTGCACGTTGATGGATGCTTGCAACGGTGAGCCGATCGAATACCCAAACATGTCGCAAGCAAATGCGATACTTGTTTGTCCAGTGAATGCTCGAACGTTACTCAGTTGCAATAGCCCGTTCTTGCAATGGACTTCGCCCGATAAAGACTCCAGTGGATAGGGCACCATTGGATGGAGCAAGCGACCGTTTCTGATGGTCGACTTTGTGTCGAAGGTCACTCGTCCTGAATCGGATCTTGCGGCAAATTCTGAGTTCAATTCGCCGCTAAAACCCGCCATTTGACTCAGATAAGGCTGAAGCATGTTCGGCAGTTGATTGGCTAGTCGCGGGGAATAATCAAGCTTGACAATTCTTCCTTGTGCAACCCATGACGATTTGTCTTCACTCAAGGATGCGTTCAGTGATGCACTATTGAAATAGCTACTGGACACACTTGCCAAAATTCGCGCCGACAAAGGCGTAACATGACCATCCTTCCAACGTGGTGCCAAGGTGACTTTAGCACGTAAGTCATGGCAAATTATCTCCTGCTGGGCTTTACCCGATTCGTTTCCTATCCGTACAAGACCGGATCTCACCTCAATCGATGGCAGGTTCGGGCTGATCGGTTTTCGACTCGACAGCTCTTCGACGCTCAATCTGCCGTCGCCTAATGGCCAAATGCAGACCTCCACATCGTCTGAGACCACTTTCTGAACCGGTAGTTGCCCTTGAGCCAACCCAATCAGGTCAATCGGACCAAAGCAAACAACACGTCCGCATCGCAAAACGTCTCGGAACCCTTGGCTGGTCGGCTTGGCAATGCGAATACCCTCGATCGTGATCGACTGCCCGGCTTGCAGATGAGCCCGATCGACGAATACAAGGTGAGTTGGGAAATCCTTTTGAATTCGCTCTTGGATTTCGGACGTGAGCTTGCTGTCGACATTTCCAATCAGCGTAAAGCAACCCCAGAGCCCCAGGATTGCGAAGAGCAGTAGCCAAACAAATCGATGTTCCCAGACGCGATCCCTGCTCCGCCGAAGGGACTCGGCGGAGTTATTCACAAGGGTTTCAGTTGGCGTTGTTGTCGACCGTGACATTGTTTGAGACTATCGATCCATCGAATTCGCTTTATCCCGCTTGCAATGAATGCCTATCCATTTGGCGAGCACGTTGCAACCAATGCCCCCCAGTGCGCACAGTACCAGCACGGCGGGCTGCCGATATCGCACCGAACCGATAAAGAACATGTGCAACACGGCAAAGTAAAGGCATGGCATCGCAAATAACCACGCACCCGGCAACTGTCGGCACTGCCAAACACCTACCGCAGCGAAGCATACGATCGCCATATAGCCAATCGCTTCTAGCCACCTCACCGCGTCGCTGCCAAGTTCGCGTGCAACTGGGAGAGGAGACCACGTCTTGACCAACTTTACCAATCCGAGCTTTCTGGCGTCAGATGAGTTTTCGTACGCCCATTGAATACCAGCATTCTTCATTGTCCGATCGAGTCGCCACTCATACGTTCCGTCGAGGGGTACGGACCGGCTTTCTAATTGATGATCTTGGGCTCGTTGTTCGATTTCGAAGGCGGTGACGAAATTCATGTTCTCGTCGCTACTGCCGGACGCGCCCGAATGCCAACCGTCAACCAAGCTCGCTCCGACTTGCAACGTCGTCGGCACAAATTTGCCAGTAATATTGTAGTTTCGAATCCACCACGGGCTCATCACCAAGCAGATCGCAGCGCAATACAAAACGCAACATGTCACCCATTCTCGCAATTTTCGCCAATGAATCCTTGGAACGCACGGGACCATCACCAAGAACAAATACGGGAAAAGAACGGCGGGCCAAAGGCTCCAACTCGGCCTAGTCAGACAGGCAGCACCACTCAAGACTCCGGCCAGGATAATCCAAATGATTGACCTTTTTCGATTGTCGTCGTTGTTCGATTCGATGGCTAGATAAGTCGAAAAAAGGGACAGAATCATGAACGGGCAAAAAAGAGATTCGCTCAAAACGAAGATGCTCATGCCTATCGCGCCGGGATACAGCATGGCTAGCAATCCAGCC
Organism: Pirellula sp.; assembly: GCA_021736575.1. GTDB lineage: Bacteria > Planctomycetota > Planctomycetia > Pirellulales > Pirellulaceae > JBKCUI01. The sequence goes on from JAIPFP010000032.1 coordinate 9,868, forward strand.
CAAACATGGGTTCGGCAGAAGCCTCTCTCCCCAGAAACAAGCAATGCTGACGCCCGCGTTAGATGGGAAGATAAACGCATCACCAATCCAATGCAAACGGCCCCAAGTACGCAGCCAGCCAAGCGAGCCGCCATGATTGCCGTCCAAGTCCCCCTCTCACCTGCCGGCAAAAGCATTGTCCACGGGGAAAGAAACAGCGGATACAATGGAGCGCGGAATATTTTGGAATCTGGACTGCCGTACTGATACGGCGTCGCATTCGCGATCGTTCTTGCCAAGGACCAATACGTGTCGCTGTCTCCCCACTTAAAGTGGGATTCGTCAGTAATACTCGATTGCCAAACCAATGCAGCCGACGCGCGCACGAAGAATCCCAACACCACAATAATCGCACAAACGATATTGCGCCTCTTGGATGACCAACGCGTGCAAGCACTGTCAGTTTGACTCACGGTATTCAGCTGCAAATTCAAGAGTAATGACTACTGAGACAGGACGCTAATCTCAAGTTCGGTCATGCTTTGAAAGACCTTGAGGATATCCAAGTAAGGGTTTGGGTCTGTGAAATTCGACTCAAGCACCTTGATTCGATCGATCGAGGTCGGAAATTGTTGGTCGCTTGAATCGCTGGGTACCCAGCGTTCACCATCGTGGAATTCGATCCAAGCATGAAACTTCATTTCAGGCTCTTCCTTGTTGCGGTTAAAAATCATTCCGAGAGCAATTCTTGTCGGAATACCCATTGCTCTACATACGGATGCGAAAAGGAGAGCATGTTCGACGCAATCGGCTTGTTTGCTTTTTGTGGTTTCCACTACTGAACCGATTTGATTATCGAATTCCTTGAGTTCAATTCGCTTAACTAGTTCTTCCCTGCAAACCTTCACTTTTTCAAAAAGAGACACGTTGCCTTCATCGAGCTTTGATTGGGATGCAACCAATGCTCGGGCGAACTCTTGGATAATGGGGCTTTTGGATGGGATGAAATCGGTGTCAACTTGCGAACTGTCATCGTTGTCCTTTTTTAGTTCCACTCCACCCATTTCGTTTGGGTTTAATCCAACTCGAAAGACCGTTATGTCCACGGTTCTTGCGTTTTGGGATTTTTTGCGTTGATTGGTTCGATCCGAAAACAGCTTAAACGGATCATTGTTACTGTTTTTAATGCGAAACGTTTGAGAAACGATGTTGGTGCGGTTGCTCATCAACCGATCCACCGCACCTGACAATTTGATTGTCTTGGACGAAATCGCGCGTAGGTCGAAAACAGAAGAGAGAATTTGGGCAACAATTGGCTCCGTTCGAAACGAACGAATATCTGCGGACTGCATAATCGATTTGTAGCCCTCGCCTTTTTCGTCTACCCATAACAAGGCTTGCATCGTTTCGTTGCCAACGGTGCTTATGTTGCTAACTTCCAAAAGATCACGCGAGCCGACGAACATGGTGGGCGTTTTAAAGAAATCGTCAGCTGCCTTTAATTTCCCCTCGACGACTTTGCCCAGAATCGGGTCAAAGTACTTGAGCTTACGCGTTTCCTTTGGTTCGAGCGGTCGACGCAGCATGGACTGATCGACGGCAAATGGACCTCGATAGTCCGGATTCCAGCCGATGGTGATTACGGGAGTAGCTTGTCCATTGTTTACGCCTTTCAAAGTCATCTTTCCGTCAATGCTATTTACATTGCCCTCGAAAGTCTGCTTGTTGTCGCCAATCTCAATCGACCCTTCTATTCTGCGTAATGCACCGGTGTCGGTTTCGGTGGTATTGATCTTCAATCGTTGGACCAATGGCTCACCCTTGAGCGAAACCGTGGTTCGACTCTCGGCTTCGATCTCAAATTCTGAGCTTTTGGAAACACTTACTTTTCGGTGCATGTATCCGATTGGGTTGTTGCCAATATACTGCACCTCCCAGATCTCTCGGGGTAATTGATCTGCGCTGATCCAAGGCTTGTTCGCATCATCAACCCGTGATGATGGCTGGATAACCGACCGCTTATCGGCCATTGTTTGATCAACGTCGACCCTAGAATCGGCAGACGAGTCTTCGGTCTTAACAGGTTTGGGTTTGGGTGCAACGCCCAAGTCTTGAAGGATTCTTTCCGTTCTCTCTTCCTCTGGTTCGGGTATTCTCGTTTCGCAGCCAGGAACGCAGGTCAGGAACAAGAAAAGAAGTGAGTGTCGGATAATGGTTGATGGCTTTGTCATAACAGTTTTGAATGAGAGGTTGCGTTGGACCGAGTTCTATTTTAACTAAAACTTGGCAGTACTCGTTCCGATGCTTTGAGAGTATTCAGGTTATGACGATTGTACTAGCGAGAATTCGATTGGAAAAATAGCGAAATTGGAATGTTGGGTGGCATGGTGACCTAGTCTTAGTTGTTCTTCAGCGGATCTGAGGCAACGCAAACGATCAACTTACTAGTCGCTCCCATTTACCCTAGAAAAGCACGAGCTATTCCAATGGGCAACGCTCCCGGATACCAATCCAGCAAAACCGCATCAGCCACAGACGCAAACTCACGCACCAATCCGACCTCGAGCTTTCAAAGGCTTAACAACGAGGAACTCGAATCGCACATGGGTGTGTTCCGGTACGGTGCGTTCGATCTCACCGATGCAGTTCGTCCTTCGTATGATCTTCAAGTCGTACCCCGGCAAGGATTTCGAAACGATTCCTATACGGACCCAAAAACCAATTCTCAAGTTCCAGTCATTATGGCATCCGCTTCGAGAGAACGGCTATTCGAGCTATTCCTGGATCTTGTCGATTGCCTCGGCGACGAGGTCGATGTCGTCCTCGAAACCAGCCATTACGGAGAAGCCGGTGAACACGAAGATCTTTACCGCGAGCACATCGATGTACCGGTCCTCAAGAGCGTATTTTATGACTTCGAAGATTTAATTCTCAACGACGGTTGTACTGGAATCGCTGTACTAAACCCTCGTAAACAACAGGAAGTGCAATTTGATGAGCACAAAATGTTGATTTGCTACGGATCCCCACTTGAAAAGTTTGAGCGTGTACTTATCAAACACGATGTTTATCCGGACGAGCAAATTCGATTCATCACCGAAGCCGAACACGTGCATAGCAGCACCGACACCTTTGCACGCGAACTTCCGCGTCTTCAGTCCCAACTTGGGATCGACGCAAGTTGTTCGATGGACGACGATGGAATGTCGTTTGAAGTCTAACGCACGGATTCAGCAATCGAGGCAAGTCAATATGGATCAGTGGAAACGCGAATGGCAACCGCAGATCGAACAGTGGGTAAGTGGTCAAATGGAATTGGCGGACTCAGGTCACGGAATCGATCACGTTCGTAGAGTAGTCGAGAATGCAAACCGGATCGGAATTGCGGAAAACGCTGACTTTGAAGTCGTTCTTCCCGCAGCTTGGTTGCATGATTGCGTGATCGTTTCCAAGAATTCACCTGAACGCAAGATGGCTTCATCGCTCGCGGCAACGAGCGCTGAACGCTTTCTAATGTCGATCGGTTACCCAAAAAAGTTTCATGCGTCCATAGCGGCATGTATTCGATCGCACAGCTTTTCCGCAAACGTTCCGTGCGAGAGCATCGAAGCAAAAGTGGTCCAGGATGCGGATCGACTGGAAGCCGTGGGGGCGATCGGATTGGCCCGCTGTCTAATGACCGGAGGTTCGATGGGACATCGCTTGGTTCATCCGGACCAGCCTTTTCCGATCGATCGACTCCCCAAGGACTCGGAACAATCCGTCGACCATTTCTTTTCCAAGTTGCTCGGTCTTCAAAAGACCATGCAGACTCTGGCAGGACGAGACGAAGCAGAGCGTCGCACTCAATTCCTTATCGAGTTCCTTCGACAATTGTGCCACGAAATTGGATTTTCTCGAATCGAACTTGACCATGCGATCGATAAAGCCATTGGGCGCTAGCGACTCAACAAGCGGATCGCATACCCAACCGATTCAACGAACCGACTGACTTCGTCGGTTGTGTTGTAGAAATAGAAACTGGCTCGGCACGTGACCGAAACACCCAACCGAGAGTGCAATGGCATCGCGCAATGATGGCCCACTCGAATCGCGATTCCTCGGCTATCAAGAACCCGAGCAATCTCCTCTCCATGAATACCTTCAACCGAGAACGAAATCACTCCACATTTGTTTTCCAAGTTCGGAGAGTACATTTGAACTCGTTCTAACTTCGCAAGCCCCGCCATCGCTTGCCCCACCAAAAGCCTCTCGTGCTCCATCAAACGATCGTGGCCGATCGCTTCCAAATATTCGATCGCGGGCTTCATCGAAATGATCTCCGCGATCGGAGGTGTACCAGCCTCGAATTTGTGCGGTAGGCCCGCAGCCGAAAAACCGTCAAAGGTGACAGATTTTATCATGCTGCCTCCCCCTTGCCACGGTGGCATAGATTCAAGCAATGAGCGTTTACCGTAACAGACCCCAACGCCCGAGGAAGCCAACATCTTATGACCACTAAAGACGACGAAATCGGCATCCCACTCCCGCACATCGATCGATCCGTGCGGTGTCGCTTGAGCGGCGTCCACAACAACGGTTGCACCGAAGGAATGGGCGGCGGCTACAATTTGCTTTACTGGGTTGATCGTTCCCAAAACGTTCGAAACGGCCGTAATCGCAACCAACTTGGTCTTGTTCGAAAGCATGGACTCGAATCGCTCGAAATCCAATGTGTAGTCGGCTCGCAGTGGCACCCATCGAATCGTGCATCCTTTGCGTTGGCACAACTGCTGCCACGGGACGATGTTGGAATGATGCTCCATTTCTGAAATCAATATCTCATCGCCACTTGTCAGATTTACATCTCCCCAAGCAAAAGCGATCAAGTTAATCGATGCAGTCGCCCCAGCGGTAAAAATGATTTCTTCGCATTTCGACGCATGGATAAATCGACGGACTGCTTCGCGGCTCGCTTCAAGCTTTTCCGTGGTCGCGACAGCCCACTCGTGCCCAGAACGATGAACGTTGGCGTAGTGCCCGGAGAACACATCTGAGATGGAATCGATCACAGACCGTGGACGCTGAGAGGAAGCCGCGTTATCCAAATAAGCGATCGGCAATCCCGACTCATTGTGGACTTTGAATATTGGAAAGTCAGCTCGAATCGCTTCGATGCGCAAATGCAATGGACCTAAGTCTTGCGCACGGTCTAACTGCAAATCCCTCTTTGGAGAAAAGTGCGGATCCGACGCCAATTGCTTGGACTCTGCGTATTGCCGAATTTGGCGAATCATTGAGTGCAAGCCATTGCTTCTCAATGGGGACAAAAAAGACTTCAAGTGCAGTTTTTCGAGAAAGGACTCAATGGGAAATGCAGAGATGACCTCCGGCTCCTTTCCTGAGTAGATGGACAGTAAAAGCGCTACGAGTCCTCTCACCATCGGAGCATCGCTCGAGGCCTGGAAATGGAATTGCTCACCATCCCACTTTGGAACAATCCAAACCATGCTTTGACAACCAACTACCCGAAATTCCTCCGTGCAGAATTTGTCTGGAAAGGCTGGTAGGGTCTGCCCAAGCTCGATCAAAAACTGGATTCGCTCGTCTGCCGTTTCTAATTCGATGAACTCGTCTTGAAGCTCAGACAGATCGGCGTACGTCACATGGGCGTCCATGCATTCAACTCTTTCTTGAACAATGGTTTGACCTAGAAAATGCCTAATTGATCTCGCGCGTCTTCGGTCATGCAATCCTGTGTCCATGGCGGGTCCATCACGACTTTGATGTCGACCGCACCGACGCCTTCGATCGATTCGATAACCTGTCTGCTGTTCGCAACCAATTGAGGACCGGCAGGGCACATCGGACTGGTCAACGTCATTTCGACATTGACATTTTGCTTGTCATCTTCGCCTGGTTGGATGTCAACAACATAGATTAGGCCTAAGTCGACGATGTTGACAAACAACTCAGGATCGATCACTAGTTTCAATTGATCGCGAACTTGGTCTTCGGAAATAGGCATTATTCAAATGGATTGGGTTGTGGCAGTTGAAAAGGAACATGATCGGTGAGCAGGTCACCAAGCTTATTAGATTATACCGTATCGCGAAGTCGGACAAACACCTCGTCGCCTCGAACTTCGACTTCGTGAGACAAAGTGGGTTCGGTCGCAGGCATGCACATGGCCTCACCGTTTCGAACATCAAATTTGGCTCCATGCCTTGGACAAACCAAACAGTTGCCATCCATCTCGCCGTCCCCTAGCGTTCCACCGTCGTGAGTGCATAAATCCTCTAAGCAAAACACTTGAGCGTTCAGGAGTACAACCACAACAAACCGATCATCTATCTCGATCGTATTCGGATGATTCGGTCGGAGATCGCTAAGCTTACAGGCGAGCTGAAATTCTTTTCTTTGTGAAACCATTGTCGTTGAGAAGAAACTTTCTATTCGTATTGGCGAACTTGTCGAGCGATTGCAACACCTAGAGCTTCTCGCACACTTTCGATGGTGACTCGGTCAAAGATTTGTTGGAAGAATCCAGTCACGATCAGACGCACGGCCTCGACCCTCGTGAAACCTCGCGACTGTGCATAGAAAATCAACTCTTCGTCGACTCGTCCGCTTGTGCTTCCGTGAGTGCAGCGCACATCATCGGCTTTGATTTCGAGACCAGGAATAGAATCCGCTCGGGCGTTGTCGCTCAAAAGCAAATTGTCGTTGCGTTGATATCCGTCGGTTTTGTCCGCCCCGACATCCACCTTGATCATTCCCCGCCAAACGGTTCGGGATCGGTCTTGCAACACCGCTTTGTAAAGGAAGTCGCTCGTGCAATGGGGCGCCGAATGCTGTTGAATGGTATTGTAAGTAAGGTGTTGTTTATCCCGCGTGAACATAACTCCATTTACATGACTGCTGGCGCCAGGTCCGACAAGCGCTACTCGTTGGTCCACTTGCGCAAACCGCGCTCCCATGGCAGCAATCGTCCACTGGAGATTTGCATCTTGACCGACGCTTGCACGTTTGTGAGCGAAATGCCAAGTGCCACTACCCCAGTCTTGCAAACCAACAAATCGAAGATTGGAACGCGCATTTAATACAAGTTCCAAACCACCACAATGAAATCCGTCGGCATCCTCGTTCGAGCTGGTCGATTCAAATAGAACAGTGGTTTCGGCACCTTCCTCTAAGACGATCAGAACGTGCGTCAAGTCGACTTTGCCGTCGCCCATGGCCGCATGAATATGAAGAGGTTTATCCACCACTACATTTTTTGGTACATAAAGAAAGTAGCCATCCGTCCACATGGCTGCTTGCAAAGCTGCGAACCGATCGACATGAATATCGATCTGCGAATGAAGATACTTCTTCACTAGTTCCGCGTGATCTCGAGCACATCGACTCAGGGAACCGAAGATGACACCTTGAGCAGCATACTTCGGATCGAGTGACTCAGCTGTCACTACGCCATTCTCGGACCGCAGCGAGCCGCCAACATCCACCCCTTGTATTAGCCGAACAGGGGCATTCTGAACCGATTGCGTCTCGGATTCATCGATGGGTTGATATCGATCCAGCTTGAATCCGCGGAGATCGGAACGCATCCAATTCTCATCGCGAGGGTTAGGCCAACCCATCGATTCGAATGCCGCCCAGGCGTCTTTTCGTGCTTGGGTGATCCAGACGGGATCGATGCGTCTTTCCAATAGTTGGTTGAAACCGGCTTGATTAAAACCGGCTAGGTCGTTGCGAGAAATTGTCGTTGTCATACGGCTAGCCCACCGAGCCTTCCATTTGCAACTGAATCAAACGGTTCATTTCTACTGCATACTCCATCGGCAATTCCTTGACGAGTGGCTCAATGAAACCGTTGACGATCATGGTGCTGGCCTCAGCGTTAGATAAGCCGCGGCTCATCAGATAAAACATTTGTTCTTCTCCGATACGCGAGACGCTGGCTTCGTGCCCGACGCTAACATCCTGTTCTAAGATCTCAATGTAGGGATAGGTATCACTGCGACTTTTGGAATCCAAGATCAACGCATCGCAAACCACGTTGCACTTCGACTTTTTGGCACCCTTTTCGACTTTGACCAAGCCGCGATAGCTGCTGCGTCCTCCACATTTTGAAATGGATTTGCTGATGATTTGTCCCGTGGTGTTAGGAGCACAGTGAACCAGTTTTGCACCCGCATCTTGATGTTGGCCTTTCGAAGCGAAGGCAATGGACAAGATCTCGCCCCGAGCGCCTGGCTCAAGCATGTAAACGGCTGGATACTTCATTGTCAGCTTGCTACCAAGATTGCCGTCCACCCATTCCATGGTGGCGTCCGCGTAGGCAACTGCCCGTTTGGTCACAAGATTGTAAATGTTGTTTGCCCAGTTCTGGATGGTCGTATAGCGGCATCGGCTACCGCGTTTGCAAACGATTTCGACCACGGCCGAATGGAGCGATTCGGACGAATACATGGGAGCAGTGCAGCCCTCTACATAATGCACCGAGGCACCTTCGTCGACGATGATCAATGTTCGTTCGAATTGCCCCATGTTTTCTGCGTTGATGCGAAAATAGGCTTGGAGAGGGAATTCGATTTTGACGCCCTTTGGCACGTAAATAAACGAACCGCCAGACCAAACTGCCGAGTTGAGAGCGGCAAACTTGTTGTCGGTCGACGGGATGATCGTACCGAAGTACTCGCGAACTAGGTCAGGATAGTCTCGAATGGCCGAATCTGTATCGGTGAAGATCACGCCTTGGTCGGCAAGATCTTGCTTGAGCGATCCATAAACCACTTCGCTCTCGAATTGAGCTTTCACACCCGATAGGAATTTCTTTTCCGCTTCAGGAATTCCAAGCTTGTCGAACGTGTCCTTAATCTCTTGGGGAACTTCGTCCCAAGTTTTCCCCTGCTTATCTGTGGGCTTGAGGTAGTAGTAGATATCTTGAAAATTGATATCAATGGCTCCGCCCCAGTTTGGCATCGGCTTGGAATTGAAGATCTCCAACGCCTTGAGGCGATAGTTCCGCATCCACTCCGGTTCATTCTTCATTTCGGAAATCTGGTTTACGATCTCCGCATCCACACCTTTGCGAGCCTTGAAAAACGCTTTGCTCTCGGTTCGGAAATCATACTTGTTGATTTCCCCAATCGATTCCGACGATGCGATATCTGTTGACATGCTATTATTTCTATTATGGGTAGGCCGCAATGGATTGCGGCGTTGTTCGGACAGTTGTTCTTTGAGGACAGTTGATTTTGAGGTTTGGATTGAGCCGGATCGGTTAGACCGCGACCGCTTCCTCTTTCGCAAGCATTTCTTGGTTTGCAGCTTCCGCGTCCGGATAGGTCTTGCGAATACGATCATAACCATGGTCATGTAGTTCGCGAGCAAGTTCGGCCCCGCCCGTTTCGACAATTCGGCCACCCAACATCACGTGAGTAAACTGAGGAGGGTTATGCTCAAGGAGCTTATCGTGGTGAGTGATGATCAGGAGCCCCATTTTGTCGCGACCAATCTCCGCGATCGAAGCGCTGGCAAGCTTGACAGCGTCGGCGTCGAGACCGCTATCGGTTTCATCAAGAATCGAAAATTTTGGCGAAAGCATTGCCATCGTGAGGATCTCAGCCCGCTTCATTTCGCCGCCGGAGAAACCGTCGTTGACGTAACGGCGTGCAAACTCCGTATCGATTTTAAGCTGGGACATCTTCGCCTTAAGTTCCTTGCGAAATTCTCGCATTGGAATCAAGTCTTCGCCTTCCTTGCGGTCCGGTCGTCGCACGTTTGTGGCTGCGTGTCGCAAAAAGTCTGCGGTCTTCACCCCCGGAATGGCCACCGGCCTTTGAAAAGCCATAAAGATTCCGGCGCGAGCGCGTTGGTCAGCCTCCCACTCGGTAATGTCCTCACCATCAAGAGTGATGGTCCCCTCCGTGATCACGTAGTTTGGGTGTCCCGCGATCGCCAATCCGAGCGTGCTTTTCCCCGAGCCGTTCGGGCCCATCATCGCATGGGTTTCGCCAAACTTCATTTCTAAATTGACGCCACGTAAGATTGCTTTCCCATCGACAGCGACATGCAAATTTTCAATTCTAAGAATATGGGACATCGTTATTTTTGATCCAAAAGTCAGTTAAAAAAAGGTTAAAAGGTAAGTTTGGAGTGGTTTTCAGCGAGTAGACCCTGCGCTTTAGTTAGCGACAACTTCTGCGATAACCGCAGGCTTGAACTGGCAGCAACTGTGCCCATCGAGTCGACATTGCGACAACTCCATGTTGTGTCCCAAAGCAGCGCTGATCACTTTCGTTTCTAGATTGCATACGCTTCTGTCATACCCATCTCCGACTAGATCTGGATAAGGACACGCTTGAACCTCCAAAACAGGCAAACCAAAGCCGTTCGTTATGCATGTAGGTATCTTGCGATTTGAAAGTACGCTAGCCATGACTCGCATTCGTTCCTCAAGCGGAGCGTCTGGCAGCATTTCTCGCAATGATCCGCCCATTCGCTGGGAAACACGATCGATCAAGACAGCCTTCAAAACCTCGTTGTCTAACTTGTTGATCTCATTCCACATAGCAATGGCTAAATCACTATATGTCACCCCCGCCTGACGCCATCCGAGACCAGTCAAAAAATAGCTAAAGGAAGGACGCCCTCGACCGACGCTCTGTTTACGACGTTCGATAAAGCCGCATTCTTCCAGGCGATCCAACCTCTGGCGAATGGCGGTTGCTGTTACTTCAAGCCGTTCCATAAGGTCGGTAACCGACAGACCCTCTTTCCGGCGGAGTAAATCGAGAACCAATTGATCTACAGGACGAACCGGGGATTCGCTTTGCTTTTCTGGTAAATCCATGTGAATTTGGCGATCAATACTCTAGCAATGGGTGGGATCCCCCTTATCTTGAGCATAAATTGGGGTCCGTGACTGGATGAAGTCTATCCGTTTGCCTAGTTTTGACAAGCTGTGATGCGAAAAAAGATCTAGGGGTGACAGCCTTTCTTCCGAAGCGATTTGAGAAATCGATCGCATGGGGCTTCCACCCAATAGTACAGTCCCGCTGCGGCAACGAGGCTTGCCAAGAAGGCGATCGGTAGGGCAGCAAAGGCCCGCGTTGGGCTACTACCTATCCAAGGATCGAGTCCATTCAACACAATTCCATTCACCAAATAGTGAATTAGGAACAAACTATACGAGACTTTCCCCAGCCAAAGTATGGGTGACGGAATCGGAAGCGTTAGCCAGAATCGGACACACGCATACAGGGTCAGCCCTGAGCCGAGACCAACTAAGACTCTTGGTCGAAATTCGATCGCGAGGGATGCTGTCATCGCTGTCGCATAAAAGAGAAGTACCCACCAAGAGATTCTGCCTTTCAGTGTCCATGCGATAAGCGAACCAAGGACCAGTGGCCCCAGGAAGTAAAAAACAAAGACCTCGTACTCGAGGACTCGATTCCAATACCAGACGGATACCAACCCCAGAGGAATCAATATTACGGACATAGCAACTGGTCCGTCGAAATCCTGCCGAGTGACTTTTCCTACCGTTTTGAGCAATGCTTGAATCATCAAAAACAGGCCGACATACTGAAGATCGATACATAAATACCATGTGCCCGCCGACAAATTCCCATAGCCCAGTACATCTTGAAGAAAAAACACGTGAGCTAACAATTGCGACCAAGAAAAGGAATCGATTAGCGGCGGCTCCATGGTGCGACCCAAGGCCGACCAGGACACCGCAACCAAGAGGAATAGCATGACAAGATAGGGAGCTGCTAATCGGACGTATCTTGTTCCGAAGGACGAGAAAGCTTTACGCCATGAAATCGTTTCGTCGGGCATCGCCATCGCCAATGCGAATCCACCGAAGACGAAAAATAGGTGAACAATAAACAATCCGTAGTTGTAAAGCCCATACATCAGATTTGGCGCAAATTGATTGGCCAGTTTCGCGCTTGGCGAGAATTCGCTCAAGTGATGCCCTACGATGACACAAGCGGCTATTCCTTTAATTCCGTCGAGCAATGCAACACGTTGCCCGGTATTTATGTAGCGAGGCCGTTCTCCGACAAGGGACGAAACCACCGATGCATGGAAGTGGCCCAGCGTAGAGAAAACCCTGATCATATTTCCGAATTCCGACCCCAGAAATCCGCCGACTTAAAAGAGTGTATTATAATGAGTTTCCCGCGAAGGCTAAGAAGTAATTTTGGGAGATGAATTCCAATCTTGGGATTTGACGACACCTACGTCTGCTTTCGTTGTTGTGTCCTGCCTACCTACCTAAATACGATCATTGGTGGCTCAAATCGTCATCCGTGATTCTCTTCAAAAGGAAATACAAACAAATGGATCGAGTCGCAGAGAGCCAGAATCGAAGAGGTGGTGGGATTCGTGTTTGGAAGCAGGCGGCTGGATCCTCGGACCGGACGTTCGACCAGTGCCTTGATTGGCTTGAAAAGCGAGGAATGACAGAAAATGTCGATATCGGCCTATCGCTTTCTGGCCCTCGCCCCGTCGTTCAGTTTGAATTTGTGAAGGAAAGACTCGATCAATGGACGCCGGGTGGGGATACTCTGCAATTGGCAACTCGGCTTTCGTTATCAAATCGAGATCGAAGCGATCTTGAAAAAGAAATACTCTTTGCGATGCTGGCTGGTCCCGTCCCGTTTGAGTTCCCAAGCTTGAACGAATTGGAATCTGCGATTCGCGTTCGATGCAACATTGTTGAAGCTGCGAGAAAGACCTTTCTGTCGTTTGCTGCCTACGAGGCGGAACGCCCGATTGAATACTGGGACTACGACGAGAACCGTGGATTTGTCGTTCGCCCTGGCAAATGCATGATCGAGGCCTTGCGGAATGCAACGCAACCACCAGAAGGCGTTACCGCGTATTCTTTTTCATGCTATCGGGCGACAGAATACATCGTCGCTTTGGGATTGGCAGAAGAAGCAAATTGTTGCAATCGAGAACTGCTCAAGCGACTTCAACATCAAGCAGAAAAACGTTCGATTCGTTCCGGTGAATTCCATGAGGTTTTCATGAGAGAATACGGTTCTCGCGAAAATCCCCTGCCTGCCAAATACTATGTACCTGGTGATCGGGTTTGGTTTCGCAACCCGGACGTCGTTTCGTCCGATGCGGTTGGCTTCGAGGGGTCATGGGTATTTTACCTGGGAGATGGGTTGTTTAGCGATTTTTGGAAGAGCAATCAATCCTTTACGCTGCAAGCAAAATGCTTAGAGATTTTTCACTGGCGGAATGCAACCTACCGCGACAATACCGGTGAAATGCGAATCGACGAGAATGTCGTTCAGTCCCATATTCGATCATCGCTCGCAAATCCTGACGAAATAGGACAGATCATGCAATCGATGGAAAGACTCCAAGATCCGCGAGGTGTTTATTTGGAAGGCGGGTGTATCGATCCATCTCGCGAGTATCCGAGATGGGTGTGCCCTGGAACGAGCGACATTGTGCTTCCCGATGTCGAGATCGGTTCATTGTGAACTCGACAAGTGCTAACCGATGATCTCTTTGCCCATCCATGGTCTCAACGCAGCCGGAACTCGGATGCGGCCATCTGCCATTTGATGGTTTTCCATGATCGCGATGATGGCTCGGCTGATCGCGATGGCGGTGCCGTTGAGCGTGTGAACTAGATGTGTCCCTTTTTCATTTTTCGTTTTGTAGCGAATATTGAGCCGGCGTGCTTGATAGTCAGTGCAATTGGACGTGCTGGTGACTTCTCCCCATTCGCCCGCAGTACCTCGACCTGGCATCCAGGCTTCTAAGTCATATTTGCGATACGCTGGACCACCAAGATCGCCGGTCGCTGTATCCACCACGCGATAAGCGACTTCGAGCTGATCAAACAGATCGCATTCGAGCTGCCGCAACTCCTCGTGGATCGCGTCGCTTTGATTTGGCAATGTGAACGCGAACATTTCGATCTTGGTGAACTGATGCACTCGATAGAGTCCTTTGGATGCGCGACCTGCCGCTCCGGCTTCTGTTCGGAAGCAATGGCTTATGCCGACGAGTTTGAGCGGTAGGTGCTCCGCATCCAGCACTTGCCCGGAATACATACCACCTAGAGTGATCTCGGCAGTGGCGACCAGATTGAGATCCGTATTCTCGATGCTGTAGATCTGGGTTTCGGGGCCACGTGGGATGAAACCGATCCCGTGCAAGGTCTCGGTGTTCGCGACGTCGGGTGTTGATACAGGCACAAATCCGCGTTGGATCAAGTAATGGATGGCGAGCTGTTGTAACGCCAATTCCAACAGAACTGCATCATTCTTTAGAAAGTAAAAACCAGCACCGGCCACGCGAGCTCCGGACTCAAAGTCGATCATGTCATGTTGTTTGCCCAACTGCAAATGGTCCAGTGGCTGGAAATCAAAGGTGGGGATTGGAGTTTTCCCACGCGCGATTTCTAGATTGGCTTGATCGTCCCGACCGATCGGTGCGGCGGGGTGGGTCATGTTTGGGGCGCGAGACAGAATCGCGGCGATCTCCTTGTCTAGCATGTCGTGCTCGGCTTGGACAGCATCCTTTTGCTCGCGCAGTCTTCTCCCTTCTTCTTTGAGTGTCTCGCGTTGTTCGGGCGTGGCTCTGCCCATTTTGCCACTTGTGGCATTGGCTTGCCGGTTCAGCTCTTCGGCCTGATTGAGCTTTGTCTTGCGTTCGCGTTCGAGTTCGACAAATCGCTCGATATCCGCGTGAGCACCTCGATGGAGGCAATTGGCCTTAACTAACTCGGCGTTTTCTAAAACAAATTTGCGATCGAGCATAGAAAAAAGGGGCAGTCAAAACGAGGACGAGATGGAAAAACGCTGATGCAGAGTTTATCGCATCTTCCCCATTCGTCCAACCTGGGGCGCCCATTCGTCCAACCAGGTAGGCCCATTCGTCCAACCAGGTAGGTAGGTGTTCAAATATGGCGGTCGATTGGATTGTAGATGCAGCATGAAATCCGTTGTTTTTTCGAGACTGCATGTGTCGATAGCCATAAAAGTTAGCTCGAAAAAAAGGAGCGGTTCGAGCGGTAAGCCATGGATGGTCGATCGGTTTGTTCCCATTCCAACAAAGAAGGACCCCATCCTATGCGACTATTTCTGGTTGCAGTCGGTTTATCTGCTGCAATAACTTCAGCGACCGCTTTCGCCCAATTTGACGAACCATTGACCGGTGGTTCCGTTGCGCCAAGAAGTGCCCGGTTCGAAGTGACACCGGCTCAGGAATATCTTATGGCCAGAGCAAGAGCTGATGCGATGAACCGTCAGAGCTTACTCAATTTCTACCATTCGATTGGCTTTGATTACGGTCGTCCGGAAATCAATTCTGGGGTATTCTTCAATGCGCAGGCACCCGTTCGCACTCGAAGAATCTACAGTTTTCCGGGGCTGTATATGGATTCGCGTACGTTCGGTTTTTAGCAATGCATCCAGCCGAAATTAACCGCCAAAAACTGCTTCATCGATTTTTGCAGTATGTCCGAGTCGGATCCGCAGCCGATCCCGCAAGCGCTAGTTACCCTAGCTCGGTCGGGCAACTGGAACTCGGCATCATGCTGGTTGCGCAACTGCTTGAAATGGGGATTTCCGACGCTCACCAAGACGAGCACGGGTTGATATGGGGGACGGTGCCATCCAATGTCGACGGGGATGCTCCAACGGTGCTCCTCAATGCACATCTGGACACGTCGCCAGAAGCGCCGGGCGACGGATGCAATCCGCAGGTGGTCGAAAACTATGATGGCAATTCGATCACTCTGCTTTCTGGCGATACCATTGATTTGATTTCAACGCCCGAACTCGCCAGCCTTCGGGGCCATACTCTGGTTACAACAGACGGGAAAACACTGCTTGGTGCGGATGATAAAGCTGGGGTGGCGACCATCATGCAGTGTGTTCAGTACTGGATGGAGAATCCAAACGTACCGCACGGCCCCATTCGAGTCTTGTTTACGTGCGATGAAGAAATAGGCAAAGGGACGAAGCACTTTGATTTGCAGAAAGCTGGTGCAATCGTCGGTTACACGCTTGACGGAGGAGCCGCTGGAACAATCGATGTCGAGACATTCTCTGCGGACGGTGCCACGGTTACGTTTCACGGTCGAAACACCCATCCGGCGGTCGCCAAAGGGAAAATGCTCAATTCGATTCGGGCTGCCGCCAAGTTCATTGCATTGCTACCAACCGAGACACTTTCACCCGAGTCAACTTCGGATCGTCAAGGATTTGTGCACCCTTTCACCATGCAAGGCGGTGTGGCCGAAACCTCGATTCAATTCATCGTTCGGGACTTCGAGACGCGAAAACTCGAGACGTACATCCAGCTTCTGAAGGCAACCATGGATCGCGTTTTAGAAGAATTTCCGGGGATGGAGGGGCGAATCAACACAGTCGTTCAATACCGGAATATGGCGGATGTATTGCGAGGCTTTCCAAAAGCCATCGAGTTGGCCGAACAAGCATTCGCGGACCTGAAATTCCCCTGTCGTCGCGACTCGATTCGAGGCGGTACCGATGGGGCGTTGATGAGCGAATTGGATCTTCCGACCCCCAATCTCTCCGTCGGTCAATTCAACATTCACTCGGTCCGCGAGTTCGCCTCACTCGATCATATGGTTCAAGCCGCACAGCACGTGATTCGGCTGGTTGAGCTCTGGTCATTGGAAGGGCTTGGGCACTAATCACTGTCGTAAGCAGTGTTGGTTGGCCATGGAGATGCCGCTGACAATCGCTCCGACGATACCGACGAACCCTTGATCGGTTCCGCAAAGAAATAGGTTGCTAAGTCTCGTCGTGCCGTCGAGTTGCTTGTCTGGGGCTCCGTAGACAGCCCCGTTGTCGTGGGAAGTAAATCGGCGAATTGTTTTGGGAGTAAATATGTCTGTGTCGATGACGTATCGGCGAAAGTCAGGCATAAATCGAATGGCGGATGCGACCGATTCGTCGTACCAAGCGAGTTTTTCGCGAGCATAACGGTCGGCAGTCATGTCAGACCATCGATTGTAGTCTGCGATGGTCGTAAGCCGGACAAAGCCCGCTTCCAATTCTCCTTCGGCGCTAGAGTAAACGTAGTTGTTTGGAGAGCAAATCACCCCGGTGCGAACATCGCACAATTGGTCGGTCGGCTTTGTCCAGTGAAACTTTTCGGAGTCATTGTAAAAAACGATCGTCTTGTCGAAACCAAACTCCTTGGGTTGGCACTCTAGCACTGAGATCGATTCGATGAACGACATCTCTCCTGCCATATGAACTTCGGAGAGAGAGTTGTCGTCGCACATTCGCATCGTCTCGACGATCCCTGCGCTGGACAGGATTCGTTTTGCAGTGAGTATCGTTCCGTTCTCCAGTTCCACGCCGGTCGTTCGGCCACCTTCGATGCAAATACGAGCTACTCCACTTCGCAAACGCAGGTCGCCTCCTAATTCGCGAAATCGGCGCACGAGATGCTTGAGGATGAGCCGAACGCCCTTGAAAGGTCTTGCAAATCCCTCAAGGAATATGCTTCGAAACATAATGCAAAACTGCCCCCAGTCCATATCGTGTTGACGGGCATTGCCGTACCACATCAATGGGCAGAGCAGCATTTCAATCAGCAATGGGTCGCTTAGGATTTCGGAAAGAATGGTGCGAGTGGAGAGTTGGAAGTCCTCTTGCTTTAAATCGTCGTAGTCGACGAGGCGGTCTAGAAGAGCCTGAAAGGCGTCTTTTTGGTGGGGAAATTTCTCGTTAACCTCGGTTTGGAGGAGTCCAATCTCGTTATTGAAATCGAGATGAACGCTTGGAAATGCGATTCGGGAGCCTCTTTGTTCGGCAAGCTGCAGATCATCCCAGCGAAAGCGAAGCTGTTTTAAAAGGCGGGCAAGCGGTCCTTTTTTGGCACCTTTCTCCGTGAAATTGGTCATTGCGTGAAGGCCAACGTCGTAGTTTCGTCCGTTGACACGATAAAAAGAATTGAGCCCGCCTATCGTCCAATGCTTTTCGAGCAAGCATACGCGTTGGTCGTAATGGGCGAGTCGAATGCCAGCTGCCAAGCCGCTCATTCCAGCGCCGATAATAATGGTGTCGAAGTCATTTGACGAATTCATGTCGACATTATGGGTGCAGAACAAGCTGCGCCCAGGGCCAAGATGCAATTGGCGGTTGACATTTTCGGGGGGGGAGGATAGCTTAAACTCCCTTGCGCAGAACACGGGAGGTAGTGAATCCGGGGGGCTCTCAACTCACCACCACCCCCATCAAAAACTATCAACCCAACAGATAACAACGGAATGAATCCACAAGAATTGCTCCGAATTGTAGATTCGTTGCATCGCGAAAAGCAGATCGACCCGGAATTGGTCATTCAAGCGATTGAATCTGCGCTGGTAACGGCTTCGAAGCGTCAATTCGGTGAAGAAGCCGATGTATTCGTCTCAATCGCTCGCGATGGTGGAGGTATCACGGCCACGGTGAACGGAAGAAGTCTCAGCGAAGACGAAATTGGCCGTATCGGCGCTCAAACGGCCAAACAAGTGATTATTCAGAAACTCAAGGAAGCCGAGCGGGACGCAAGAATAGATGAATTCCACACTCAGGTCGGTCAGTTGGTGACCGGCATCGTTCAGCGTACGGAGCGTGGCGTAACCATCGTTCAACTTGGCAATGTAGAAGCCATTTTGCCTCGAAGCGAACAAATTCCTGGTGAAAGCTATCACAGTGGCTCCCGCGTTCGAGCGATCATTTACGAAGTGAAGGCGGCCGGAAATCGCGTCAAAATCATCTTGTCGCGAACCAAGGCGATGTTGATTCAGCGATTGTTCGAGCAAGAGATACCGGAAATCGCCGAAGGAATCATCCGAATCAACGCAATCAGTCGAGAACCCGGATATCGCAGCAAAGTAGCCGTTAGCAGTAGCGATCAACGAATCGATTGCGTAGGTGCATGCGTTGGAATGCGCGGCAATCGAATCAAGAACGTAACGGGGGAACTCGCCGGCGAACGCATTGACATTGTGCGTTGGAGTGACGATCCAATGGTTCTGATTCCGAATGCATTGCAACCGGCGGAAGTCGAGCAAGTCCTGCTTTGTGATATGATCGGCCGCGCAATCGCTTTGGTAAACGAAGAGCATTTGTCGCAAGCAATCGGTCGATATGGTCAAAATGTCCGATTGGCTAGCAAGCTTTGCAGTTGGGACATTGAAATTATGACTGCTCCTGAATTGGAACGTCAGATTGAACGAGCGATGGAAGGGTTCATGGAGATTGAGGGGATGACAGAGGAAGTTGCTCAGCAACTTGTCGAGCAAGGCTATCTTTCCTATGACGATCTTTCCGTTATCGAGCCTGATGCGCTGATGGAAATGGGTGGCTGGTCGCAAGAACAAGTTGACGCGATTGTTGAACAGGCGGATGCCAAAGCGGAAGATCAGGAGATTGCCGAAGAGGAACGAAAGTATCAAGAAAAACTTGAGAAAGAGCGCCGTGCAACCGAGGAGTTGGACAAAAAAGAGGGGCGGTCTGTGCCTCCTCCTCAAAGTTTACCGGAAAATTTGGCTGAGGACGCCGTCGAGCTTGACGTTTTTCCCGCAGTGGAGCCGCTAAAGGATCCACCGTCCGAGGGGAATCTGAAAGATGGCGAGCATGAGATTCCCCCCGCAGTGGAGCCCTCCAAGGGTCCACCGTCCGAAGGGGAACAGCAAACTGGCGGAAACGCCTAACGTAAGTTCCATTTATGCATTATCATACTTGGCAGATAAATGATGCGGTTCGATGGCGGTTGTTGTCATTGAAGCGGAAAAGAAGTTCGGCATGCGGTATGTCGAATGGTGTGGGTGACCCGCTACAGCAGCGTGGGGGCGTCCAATGAAATAATAAAAAGCAGAAACAGGCGAGCAACTTAAGCCGAGCCGTTCGGTCGACTTGCCTCGTTTCAACGGGCTAATGCCCAAGGAATTTTGCTCAGTGGCAGTACGAATTTATTCGCTGGCTAAAGACTTAGGAATGGACAGCAAGGAGCTTGTCGACCTGTGTACCCGTATTGGTATTCAGGGCAAGGGAAGCGCGCTTGCTAGTCTAGAGGACGAAGAGATCGCTCGCATCAAGCGACACATAGAAGAAAAGGCTACGCCGGCTGCGTCTGCCCAAGCGGTCGTTCAGGCTGTCAAGCCAGTTCGCGAGCCCATCAAGGAGGTGCCGAAACGTGATTTGAGTCAACGTATTGGTGGCGCCAATCGCGACTTGTCTGCATCTCGTTCCAAGGTGTCGGATTCTGTCGCCACCGTTTCGAAAGGGACTGCAGTTGCAGTTGCACCCGAGACTGAGTCGAGCGTTGCAGTGGACGATAATGAGGTCGTCAGCTCCAATCAAATCGATGATCCAATTGCGTTGGACTCGCGAGAACCAGATACCGAACAAGAATCGACGACGATTGTGTCGACGAATGTGGATGTGGAAGTCTCCCAGGGCTCTCAATCGAAAGATGTCAACGAAGTCACTTCGGTCGTTTCCGAGGATAAAGCCGGCCGCTCCGGGGATGGTCTAACAAGAAAAGACTTTTATTCGCCCGCCGCAACGAGTGGGAGGGTTCGTGTTCTGGGTGGTGCAAAGCCAGGCGAAGTCAAACCCGCGTCTGACAAGCCAAAGCGAACTCGCGATCCCGTGCTGAACATCAAGTTGGCAGGAATTCCAAAGTCGGGTATGGCAAGTCCGGCCCCGAAAATAGCAGAACAAGCCACGCAGAAGCCGATCGTAAAGTTGACGCCTGATGTGATCCAAGGTGTTCGTCGAGGGATGGACAAGCCTGCGGAAAAGCCAGCGGGGGCACCCGGCAGTACTGCCTCGCCTCCCGGCAGTACTTCCTCGCCTCCCGGCAAAACGACGGGTGCTGGTGGTGGTCGCGCATCGCTTCCAAGTCAAACACAACATACTGGATTAGCTGGCTTCCAAGCGAATGCTGAGAACAAGTTAAACGCAAAGGGCAAGAAACCGGTCGTTGAGGAAGAAGCACCCGTCAAGAAAAAGGGTCTGGCAGGTATCGAATCGAGCCGCAAGCGCGGTCCTCGAATCAATACTTCGAGAGACTTGGCGTCCATTGAGGAGGATGATCGAAGACTCAAGGGCAACAGGGGGAGAAGACCCAAGCCCACGCCAACCGCAGTTCGCAAAGAGAAAGTGATTCTCGCGATGCCCTGCACGATTCGGAGTTTCTCGGAAGCGGCAGGTGTCACCGCCGCACGCGTGCTTCGTTCGTTGATGACGATGGGTACCATGACCACCATCAATTCCTCGCTTAACCAAGACCAAGCGGCTTTGATTGCGGCGGATCTCGGAGTCGAGTTGGAATTCCGCGAGGCAGAAACGCTTGAAACCAGTTTGATCGGCAAGATCAATGATGTCGAGGACAATGAGGAAGACTTGATCACGCGGCCACCGATCGTAACGTTCCTTGGGCACGTCGATCACGGCAAAACATCGTTGCTCGACTATTTGATTGGCACCAAGATCGTCTCGGGTGAGGCGGGCGGGATTACGCAGCAGATTCGTGCTTATCAAGTCAAAAAAGATGGGCGCGCGATATCCTTTGTGGATACGCCAGGCCACGAAGCATTTACTGAAATGCGAGCACGCGGCGCTAATGTTACCGATATTGCGGTTTTGGTTATCGCGGCTGACGATGGAATTATGCCCCAAACCGAAGAAGCCATTTCGCATGCAAAGGCTGCTGGGGTGCCGATCGTGGTTGCGGTCAATAAATGCGATTTGCCCGGAGCCGATATCAATCGCGTGATGACGCAGATGACCCAGTTTGGGCTAACGCCTAGTACGTGGGGAGGCGACGTGGAAGTGGTGCCAACGAGCGCAATTACTGGCGAAGGCATGGATCAATTGCTTGAGACATTGCTTGGGGTGGCCGAATTACATGAATTCAAAGCCAATCCGAAAAAGGCCGCCGTTGGCGTTTGTTTGGAAAGCGAACAAGCAGCCGATCGGGGTGTTATCGCCAAGGTCATGGTTCAGGGTGGAACGTTGAGAGTAGGCGATATTGTCGTCTGCGGTTCTTCGTTTGGACGTGTTAAGGCTCTCGGCGATACGCTGAAGAGAAACAAGCAGATGACGGAGTGCGGCCCTTCGATGCCCGTCAATATTACTGGACTTGATAAAGCCCCAGAAGCAGGCGAGCGATTCCACGTCTTGGATGACATCGCCCAAGCAAGGCAGATTGCGGCTAGCCGTGAAGTGCTTGTCCGCGCTCAATCTCTTTCGGGTACTTCGCAGAAGGTATCCTTTGAAACATTCCAAGAGTTGCTCCAATCCGGCAAACTTGGTGTCAAGGAAGACAAGGTTGTTCTCAACTTGATCATCCGAGCTGATGCACGCGGTTCGCTCGAAGCAATTGAAAAGGAGTTGACGAAGCTGGACCACCCTGAAGTCGAGATCAAGATTTTGCAACGGTCCGTTGGTGGAATTACCGTTGCGGACGTAACCCTCGCAAGTGCGTCCCAGGCAGTCATCGTTGGCTTCAACGTTATTCCTGACGAAGCCGCGCGGGCTCTTGCTGACGTTCGCAATGTGGAAGTGCGACGATACGATATTATCTACAATCTGGCCTTGGACATCAAAGCCCTTATCGAGGGCAGACTGAAGCCCGAAGAAAGAGTTGTTGAATTGGGCAGAGCGTTGGTCAAACAAGTCTTTGCTGTTTCTCGCGTTGGAACCATCGCCGGTTGCTACGTGGCACAAGGGACGATCGAACGAGGTTGTCGAATCCGAGTCAACCGCGAAGGCCGTCGAATTGGCGATTATGCATTGGACACGCTTAAGCGAATCAAGGATGACGTTAAGGAAGTGCCTCGTGGAATGGAGTGTGGGATCAAATTGGCCGGATTCAATGACGTCAAAGTCGACGACGTCCTAGAGGCATATCGTATCGAAGAGGTTGCGAGAAAACTTGAATTGTCCAGGTCTTAGTTGACCTTGGACAACGCCCAGAAACCTTTGTCGACTCAAGCGTGCGGTCGAGCACAGCAGTTCAGTTACTTTCCTTATGATTTCAAACGTCGGCGTCATCGCCGATTGAACAAGACGGTTTTATGAGTTCACGTAGGCTATTAAAAGCAGGGGAAGCGATTCGAGAAGTCGTCTCAATGGCGATTTTGACAGAGCTCCGCGACCCTCGCGTGAAAAATGTCACCGTGATCGGCGTCGAAGTCGCTCCCGATATGCGTGAAGCCAAAATTTTGGTGAGTATCATGGGGAGTGAAAGTCAACAGGCGACCAGTTTGCGAGGTCTCAAAAACTCTGCAGGCTTCCTGCAGTCTAAAATTGCGGAACGAATCGATACTCGATACACTCCGAAACTCACTTTCGTCGCCGATGAAGGTGTCAAAAAGTCCCTTGCTCTTGCCCAGATTCTCGACCAGCTTGCGCTCGAAAAACAAAAGAATCAGCAAGCCACCGATGCAGTTGCCGTGTCGGAACCAGTTGACGATGAACTCGATGAACTCGATGAAGCAGATGACGCCAGAAACGAAGCTGCAATTGACGAGAACGACGAGCTTTCCGACGATCGAGAAGACGATGGAGAAGACGATGGAGACTTCGACAATCGAAATAGTCCAGACATGCCTAATGCCTAATAAACCGATTTGCAAACAGCCTAAACAGTCAACAGCCTACTGAGAACAATGAGCAATCGAGCAGCCAAGTACGAGCAACTTTACAAGTCTCTTAAAAAGCATTTCAAGCCGCTTCCTGAAGTCGGTGAACGCACCGTTCTTGAGCATTTGATCTACGCGTGTTGTCTGGAAGATGCCAGAGCGGACCAGGCTGATGAGGCTTTTGCGAAGCTTCAGCAAGCCTATTTCGATTGGAATGAAGTTCGCGTTACAACGGTGATTGAACTTGGCGAAGCGCTCAATAGTTTGCCAAACCCAACCCAAGCTGGGCATCGAATTAAGCGGTGTTTGCAATCGCTTTTTGAAGCTCGGTACCAATACGACATCGAGGATATGAAAAAGGCAAACCTGGGCAAAGCGACCGACGAGCTTACTGCGTGGAAAGGTGTTTCGCCATTCATTCTGAATTATGTTTCGCAACATGCATTAGGTGGACATGCGATTCCGGCAGATACGATGACTTTGGATTGTCTCGTTCAGGCCGAAATTATCACCGAAGCAGAGGCCGATAAGAAGAGCCTGCCCGGTATTGAGCGAGCGATCACGAAAACCAAGGGTGGTGAGTTTGCGTCGTTATTGCATCAGTTCGCAGTTGAGTTTCACCAAAACGCCAAAAGCCCCTCGGCTTTGTCGGTCTTCAAAGATCTTGGTGTGACACCTAAGGCGAAGCCGAAAATGCCTGAAAAACCGGTCGCGGAAAAGCCTACCAAAGTCGACAAAGTCGCTTCGGTTGCACCGGTCAGCGTTCCTGCTCAAACGAGTAAATCTAAGTCGCCTGCTGCAACACCGGCACAAAAGCTAGTCGACCCAGCGGAAACACCGACCGGGAAAAAAAAGGACCATTCTCCGCCACCGGCCGTTGTCGCCTCCACAGGCAAAGAAGTTACGACCGCCAAACCGGTAAAGCCAGTCGCAAAGGCCGAGGCAGCCAAAGAGGCTCCCAAGAAGCCAACAACAAAAGGGGCCGAAACTCCGAAAGTTGCAGCAAGCAAATCGGAGGCACAGAAGCCTCCCTTGAAACCAGCGTCGAAAAAAATCGACGAAAAACCGACAGGCAAAAAATCGGAATCAAATCCTGTCAGTAAGAAGCCCGAAGAAACAAAGCCTACCAAAGCAAAATCAAGTCATTCCACTGCGGAGCCCGTCAAGGGAAGCTCCAAAGCTTCTGCCAAAGCTTCTGCCAAAGAAGCTGCCAACGTGAAGATTACTAAGAAAAAACCCCGATAGGCTCGCGATAGGCTGCCGTCATTACGTATTGAACCAAGACCTTGGATGACTCCTTGAGCGGAGCTGAATAACATGGCCGGACATTCACAGTATTCCAATATTAAGCACCGCAAGGCGTTGGTAGATAGCAAACGCAGCAAGCTGTGGAGCAAACTTTCCAAAGCAATCATCGTTGCCGCAAAACTCGGAGGTGGCGATCCAAGCTCGAACGTCCGTCTTCGAACTGCAATCATTGATGCAAAGGCCGTTTCACTACCTAGGGACAATATCGAACGAGCCATCAAGAAAGGGATCGGCGAAATTGAGGGCGGGGACGTCGAAGAAATCCTCTACGAAGGATATGGACCAGGTGGTGTCGCCGTCCTCTGTGACATCATGACAGATAATCGAAATCGAACCGCTCCTGAAGTTCGTAAGTTGTTTGAAAACCAAGGTGGAAAATTGGGTTCGACCAACTGCGTCGCTTACCTTTTCGAACGCAAAGGGATCATCGCCATCAAGCAGTCTGCGGTCGATTTGGAAAAACTGATCGAGCTTGTGCTGGAGAATGGTGCAGATGATGTGACCGAAGCGGACGACAGATTCGAAGTGTCCTGCACGCCCGATGTTTATTCGACCGTAGTTGAGGCAATTGAATCCCAATCCATCGAAATCGAATTCAAAGAGGTTTCGCGAGTGCCGAGCACAACGGTGGATGTCGATTCCGAAACCGCCTTAGCGGTTATGAAGTTGCTTGAAAAACTCGAGGACCATGATGACATTCAATCGGTTGCATCCAACGTCAATTTTACGGAAGAGCAATTGGCGTCCCTCGGCTAATTACGAATTACTGATTATTGCATGGCATCACCAAATTTGTGCATCGAGCGTCTCGATGCGAGTACCGAGACGTTTGAAGCGGACGTTGCGAGACTAAGAAAAAAGCTGAGCCCAAACGGTTCGGTTGTTTCGGAACGTGGCAAACAACTGACCATGTCGGTGTTCGGTGAGGCCCTCTCGCCTCAAGCGGTTGTCGAGCGAATTTGCAAAGACGTAAAGAATCGCGGAACCGAAGCTGTTTTGCATTACGCGAGGGCTTTAGACAATCCGGAATCATCGGCAGATTCGCTTCGAATCCCCCTCGATCTGCTAAAACGGTCGCATTCCCAAGCGTCCGCAGAATTTCTCTCGACTGTTCGGCAAATACGGTCCAACATTGCAGGTTTTCAGACTGCGATCTTGCATAAGAGCGTTGTCACCAATCCGAGTCCAGGTGTGGTCTTAGAACAGCGGTATTCGCCATTGCGTCGAGTTGGTATTTGCGTTCCAGGCGGGGCCGCAGCATATCCCTCCACGGT
>JAIPFP010000294.1 GCA_021736575.1 Pirellula sp.
ACGCACATCCCGAATGGCCAGTAATGTCGAAGCGAGGAAAATCCCAGAGGCCTGCCCATCGTTCGTCCGTTGCGCAGCGTCGCATAAGAATGCGCCCTCGCCGATCTCGGATGACCAACGCTGCCTCTTGCAAGTCCGTAAACTCCTTCGGCTTTTTTGGGGCGGGGATCGTTGCATGTCGTCCGCTTGTAAAGGTTGGACAGAGCGATTGCAAAGGACAGAGCGCACAAAGAGGATTCTTGGGGAGGCAGATTTGAGAACCGATTTCCATCAACGCTTGATTCGTTTGGCCACTGCCTGATTGCTTCGGTAGGACTTGCTCGGCGAATGACCATAGTTTCACTTGCGAACCTTTAGAAGTCGTTTCATCGCTCAGATGCAGCAGTCTTGCATAAAGTCGTTGGGTATTCGCTTCCACGATTGGCAAGCGTTGATCGCTCGAAAACGAAAGGATGGCCCCAGCGGTGTATCGGCCAATACCGGGCAACGCGAGTACTTTGGAAAAGTTCTCAGGGAAAAGACCGCCATGTTCTTGAACGATTACGTTGGCCGCTTGGTGCAATTGTCGGGCCCGCCTGTAGTATCCTAGGCCCGCCCAGTGCTGATAGACTTCGTCCAGTGTTGCGCTTGCGAGACGTTCGACGCTTGGAAAGCTGGCTAGGAATCGCGAGAAATAAGGGATCACCGTCGCGACTTGCGTCTGTTGCAGCATGATTTCGCTGACCCAGACGGCGTACGGATCCGAGGTGGCGCGCCAAGGCAGTTCTCGACCATGGCGGAGATACCATTCCAATGCTTTGGCTCGCAGTTTTCGCAGTTCTGCCGGCGACCAAGCCGTTGTTTCGGTGCTCACTTCGTTTAGCGGTCTCTCGGTATCTCTTGTCTCTTTCCAAGCGTGACCGGGAGTGTCAATGTCTCTCGCTTTTCCCGTCGTTGCAATCGACCACGGAGGCGTTCAAGCTCATCCGCAGGCAATTTTGTGTCGTCTGGTAACTCCAACTTGTCAGGAGACTCGAAGGGATAGGAAACGCGTTCAAACTCAATCACGACTTGTTCGCCTACGGCAAACTTGGCGAGCTCGCGCCTCAGATCTTCAAAAACGACAACGGGAATATTGTTGATGCGACGAATCCGATCGTTTCTACGTAGACCCGCTATTTCGGCTGCACCGGTGACAACGTCGATAATCACAGATGTCGCCTGACATTGGACAC
This sequence comes from Pirellula sp., assembly GCA_021736575.1. GTDB lineage: Bacteria > Planctomycetota > Planctomycetia > Pirellulales > Pirellulaceae > JBKCUI01. Next base: position 1,215 of record JAIPFP010000294.1, read on the forward strand.
CCAAAAAACCTCCGCGCGCAAAAACAAAATCAACCCCATCGATTCTTGACTTAAGTTCTTGTTGGCCATGTTGCGTGAGGTTCGTGCCGAACAAATACAAATCTCCTAACACTGGCACCCGACTCAATACATCCACTGCTTCGTCGCCGATCGAGCTATAAATGATTTCAAGCAAATCCAAGTCTGGAGCGTCCGTCAAAGCCTCAAGGTCTTCCGCTCGCAGCTCGGTTTGAACCAATTGAAGTCGCTTTAGGCCTCGCATCTTCGCCACATGCTTTAACACTTCCCGATTGATCTTGGGCCCCTCGAGTTTCACGAACTCAACCTCCGTCAGCCATTTCAGACATTCCAAATCCGAGGCAGTACCGGGAAAAGTGGCGTCAATGACCAACGCATTGCGGACATACACACGCGTCGAGATTATTTGGAAATAGCGGTCGCGGAGTTCGACTTGCAGCCTTTCCAGCCGATCCAATGATAATTCTTTCTGCTCGTCGCCGATCACCTCAAGAATTTTCTGTGCTCGCATCGCCTTGCTAGTCGTTCGCGCTGCCGCGATTTTTTCAATGGCGTTGTAAGCATTGTCGCCATCCGGGCTGTACGGATCTGCGGCAATCGACGAAAGAAACTGGAACAGTCGATCGGCTTTCTCTCCGCTTGCATTTTCGAGGGCCAATATCGCGAACGGAATTGCTTGTGCTTTGTGGCGAGTGAAAAGGATGGTTGCAAGCTGTCGCTGCGAGTAGTCTTCGGAAGCCATGTCCGAGATCCAAGCTTCGAACTGTTGAGCCGATGGCTTTTCCGTTTCGTTTTGCGCTGAAACGGTTCTGACTGTCGCCGACACGAAAAAGGCTACGGCTAACAACCGGCAAGTGTTTTGCCAAAAAGAATTGCAGCTAACCCCGCTTGTACGATGTCGGCGTTGTGAGTCACAATGCGGAGCGCAGTCTCGCCTGCACTCATGAATTGGAATCGTTTTCGGACTCATTCGACTTGCTTTCGATAACAACCAAAGTGTATTTAGGACTTTTTTGGAATAGCTCTGACAGCTCTGATGGAACATAGTTTTATTGCATGGGCCAAACAACGCGCCGCCCGTTTGCCGAAAGTTAAACTTGGCATCGGTGACGATTGCGCCTTGATTGGTTTCGAATCAATTAATTCCGCTGAATCGGACGTGGTTGTCACGACAGATTCGCTTTGCGACGGAACACACTTTATTCTATCCGAATGTGGGGCCCAAGCGGCAGGCCGAAAATTGATGGCGGTCAACTTAAGCGATTTAGCGAGCATGGCCGCCAAACCGCTGGCGGTCTTCCTATCACTGTGTTTGCCCAAGGAAAATGCAGGTGACATCGCTGCCGGCGTCTTTGAGGGCGTGCATGAACTGGCCGCCAAGTATCAAGTTTCCATCGCAGGAGGGGATACAAATGTTTGGAAAGGGCCGCTTTGCATCCATCTGACCGCCATCGGCACCGTATCTTCCGGAGCTGCTTGGCTGAGAAGCGGAGCGTCCGCTGGAGATGCAATTGTGGTCACTGGAAGCCTAGGAGGCAGCATCCTAGGCAAGCATTTGACGTTCGAGCCGAGACTGCAGTTAGCGGAAGAGCTGAGCCACATGGGAGTGGTATCCGCCGCGACCGATATCAGCGATGGACTCGGTATTGATTTGTTGAACATGACGGTCGCCAGCAAATGCGGCGCAGAAGTTTCATTGGATCAAATCCCAATTAGTTCCGACGCGGAAAAATGCGCCAACGAATCAGGTCGAAGTCCGTTGGATCATGCACTCGGAGACGGGGAAGACTTTGAATTGCTGCTGGCAGTCCCGCAATCGCAGATTGATAGGTTACCTCTTGAGATCTGCGGAGTACCGCTCACCCGTATCGGCACTTTCGTAAACCGCACAGGGCTCTGGTCTCGCGACAAGCGAGGAGTGCGTCAACTGCCTCCTCGCGGATATGTGCACTCCTAGACTGTCCAAGCCACCCACCGAAAGGACATGCATAACCATGCGAGCCTTCATTTCGCCTCGCCGATGTTCTGGATGCGAAATCCGCAAGGCGCTGTGTTTTTGCGATTGCATCCCCAAGATCGAGACCAAGACTCGCGTCGTCATTCTCATGCATACTTGCGAGGAAGTGTTAACATCCAACACCGCCAAGCTTGCTGCCAAGGCACTGTTGAATAGCGAAATCCGGATTCGAGGTCGGCAGTACGAACGTATGTCCCTGGAAGGACTCTCGCAGGAAGGTGAAACTTCGTTGCTTTTGTTTCCAAGCCCTCATGCAGCCGTCCTGACGCGCGAATTTGCCGACAGCCTAGCGAGGCCATTGAATTTAATCGTGCCGGACGCAAGCTGGAGACAGACAACCCGATTCATTAGGCGAGAACCTTTTTTTGCACGTATGCAACATGTCAAGTTAGCACCGGGAAAGCCCTCGGAGTATTTCTTGCGCAAGCAGTCATCGGAACACAATCTCTGCACCTTGGAAGCGATCGCGCGAGCACTTGGTGTCTTGGATTCGATCGAGGTGCAGCGCCAGCTAGAAACGCTCTTGAAAGTGTTTGTCGAACGGACCCTTTGGTCTCGGGGACTGATCAAAGCAAGCCAATGCATCACAGCCGGCATCCCACCCGAGGCGTTTTCAAGCCAATAGCCAAATCGATCCAAGAAGTAGGAGGCGTGGACAAACATTCTTGGATTGAGTACCCAAGTTCCCGCTAACGCAGTTTTCTTGACGGATGGCCCCGATAAACGCGTCGTAGTGGGCAACCGTACGACAGCAGTTACTTGGCGTCCATGTAAATGATCGCGCAAAGACGCTAAGGCGCAAAGGAAACTGGGGGGGCTGTTCTTTGCGCCTTGGCGACTTTGCGCGAGAATTGAGAGCCTGTACTACCCAGTTCCAATTCAATCCATTTCAGTGAGGTCCATCTACCATGTCCGAAAATGAAATCGCCAAAATTATTGTGGACGCTTGTTTCAAAATCCATAAAATCCTCGGGCCGACTTGATCGTTAACGGTTTAGTGATTGTTGAATTGAAGTCCGTCGAACGATTCGCCCCTGTGCATGCGAAACAACTATTGACTTATCTGAGGCTCTCTGGCTTGAAACTTGGGTTGCTGGTCAATTTTGGAGAAGAGTTGATCAAAGATGGGATCAAGCGGATCGTCAATGGACTATAGAGACCGAAAGTTTGGATCGCGCAAAGACGCGAAGGCGCAAAGAAAACCCGAACCGGCCTCTCTTTGCGCCTTAGCGACTTTGCGTGAGCCATTCACCCCTGTCCCCGAGAGCGAGATACAAGAAATCTGTAAACAGCCCATTTGATCGTTATGGCAATTCATGGGGACACACCACTTCGACATTTTCCGGGACGCATTTTTGCCATTACGGTGGCAGATACCAACATTGGATGTCGAGCGAAGCTCCCGTAAGATTTGATTGGTTCAAAAGTGCTGTGTCCGGACACGACAGTGCAGCCACGTCAATGCGTCGCGTCTTCGAAGTCGCACCTCGTCCACGATGTCCCGTTACCGCGCTGCTCATCGATCCCGACGTATCCAAACCAATCACAACCGGTCCCGGCAACTCAGGTACGTTTCCACAAGCGATCTCGGCTGCCTTATGCAGTGCAGTGCGGATATTCTGCGGAACTTCCAAGTCCGCATTCAAGTTCGCAGCCAAAGTACTGGTACGGGTACTGTTTTCCAAGGCGAATGTCCGACTCGTCAGCGATCCGGTCAGCCACGTAGTCGACCCTATTGTAGAACGATTGTTCCAATCGTTTATCTGAAGTGAAGTTTGTACCTGCTTCAGAAACAGTTGAGGACAACTGTTCTACACTGAACACGATTGGATTGAATCGGACGCAAATGCCATTCCACGCAATGAGAATACCAGCGAATTGTGGAGGTGCTAAGCTGCGGCATGATGCCGATGTTTGCATCTGATCTCAAGTTGCTTTATATTGAACCCCATGATTTCTTACCTTACTCCAGAACAAGCGTCAGCACTGCAGGCAGGCGGAAACGCCCCTATGCAGATTGTCGATCCGACTACACGTCGCGTTTATTACGTGATCGCGGGGTCATCCGTTGGGGTCAGACCCTGTTTTCGGTTTTTGATGTTACGGGCCGAATTGTTTTGGCCCTTTTCCGCGTCCACGACGCCCGGCCCGAATATCTCGGTTAGGAAAGAGAGATCTCGGGCCGCGACAGAAACGCGAGCCGTCCACTCCGGCACCCCAGATCTCCACTGAGAACTCTCAAGATCTCCGTTTCCAAAGATGGTTTTGATTAACACAGAGTCTGCAAATACTAACGGCCAGAAACCTTCTCCAATTTTGGCCTACCGAACCGTTGGATCCCCCAATCGGTTATGACTTCTGTCGCAGTGGTGGTTCTGACGGCACGCAGATCGACCAATTCAAGAAGTGGATAACCCGACGCAGATTGCAGTCGAGAGCATAGTGCAGGTTGAGAATGGATCCGTTGCGCATTTGACCGATCACTGTGGGCGCGGGTAGCGTTTGCAACGTTGCTTAGATTTGGCCAAACGCTGCTAGCGCCCACGGTGACTGGCAAGGTGCACGACGTAAAATTAGGCCTCCCTCATGGCCGGGGAGGCCGCTAGGCACTCGTGCACGTTGAAAACGCGTTCTGCACGCAAAAAAGCGAACTTTTTCGTGTTTTTGCCGTCTGTCATTTCTAATGAAAAAGGGGTATTATTCATTAGAGAAAAAAAGGGAGAACTATGTCGGTCGAAGACAAGATTTTAAAGCGAATCCGTGGCAAACCGGTAGGCTGGGTTTTCACTCCCAGCCATTTTCTAGATCAAGGTAGTTATGGGGCTGTCGTGCTGGCGCTTAAGGAAATTTGCGATCGCGGTCGTATTCGCCGACTTGCCCGAGGACTATACGATAATCCCAAGACGCATCCCAAGCTCGGAATTCTGACGCCATCTGCTGAGCAGATTGTCGAAGCAATCAGCTCTAAAGAGCACACCCGCATCCAACCGACTGGCGCGTATGCAGCGAACATTCTCGGGTTGAGTACGCAAGTTCCAGCCAAGGTCGTGTTCTTAACTGACGGTCCAGACAAACGCGTTATCGTTGGCAATCGAACGATTGAGCTCAAAAATCGAGCACCGTCTTCTATGGCTGGCGCTGGAAAGATCTCTGGCTTAGCCATTCAAGCACTGAAACATATCGGCCAAAAACAATTCACTACCGAGCATTTCCAGCAACTAAGACGAAACCTCTCCAACGATCAAATACAGCAACTGATCAAAGACATTCCATTGGCACCGGCTTGGATTGCCGACATATTCCGCAAGCTCACAGAGGAATCGAGCAGCCATGATTGAGTTTGCGAATCTGCCAGACACGGAGCGAGAGACGTATTTTCAGGAAACGGCCGAACGGAGCCGGTTGCCAGCTCACTTAGTTGAGAAAGACTTCTGGGTTTGCTACATACTTCGATTGCTGTTTAGCAACGCAGAAATTGCTCGATACTTGACGTTCAAAGGTGGGACGTCACTTTCAAAGGTCTACAAAGCGATAGATCGCTTTTCCGAAGATATCGACTTCGCTGTAAGCCGAGAGTCACTTGGCTTTACTGCGGCTGCGGCTCCCGACGCGGTAGGCATCTCAATGGAGGAGCGCAGGCGTCGTCTTACACGATTGAGTGCTTCGTGCCTCACATGGACCACTGACTCACTCTTCCCCGCAATTCGCCAAGCTTTAACCAATTCACTCAGTACGAATCGCTGGTCAGTCGACTTGGTTGCCGACGAGAACGGCAATCAGCAAATCTTGTTTAGCTATCCTCGATCCGCTCTAACGCTTGGCAACAGTTACAACCCGCCACGAGTTCGAATTGAACTGACAGCACGAACAGATAACCATCCGTCACAACCAGCTACTGTCGTTCCCTACGTGGCCGAGAATTTTCCCGATGCAATTAGTGATTCATCGGTTAACGTTGAGGTTCTAAGGCGTCGCTAAACAATAAGTGGCCGCTTTTGTTTACTTAGTTGGGTGAATTTCGTAGTTCCATTCGCCATGGAATTTGTTTCGCCGAATTGATACTTCTGCGAGTTCTTCATCTGACACCGAGCGAGCCTTCTCGT
>JAIPFP010000295.1 GCA_021736575.1 Pirellula sp.
ATCTTTCCCGCAAGAGACAATATGCCTTTGCTGACGGGCATATCGCCTGCTCGTCGACGGATCTGCTTGCGTTCTTCTTTGACGGTCGTGATTTGGCGACGCTTGTCTTCGATTTGCTCTTGGATTTCACGCAGCTTATCGATCGCATTTTCTGGAAGATCGACGCGAGCGTTGAGAGCTTTGAGTCGGCCGCGAGTCAAATCTCGCTGTACCCAAGGATCCCTGACTTGCAGAGAGGTTTCGACCGCTTTGGCCTCCAGTTCCCATTGAGCAACACGCTGCTTGAGTTCTTCGATCTCGTTTTGTTGATTCTTGCGATGGGCAGCCAGTTCGCCCCATCGTCGGCCTCGGATCGTAAGCTGTTCGAGTTCATCTCGAAGCTTTTCGCGTTTTGCGATCATCCCAGTCATTTGCCCAACATCGGTCGACGAAGATACGATCTGAGCTCGCGCGGCCTTGAGTTGTCGCATGACATCGACGAGCGAAACTCGGTCGAGGCCACTCGATAGTTTATACAATTCGTCGGCTGCGGCGGTATCGTCGAGTGTGCTCAGTTCTTGTAACTCACGTAATCCGATCGCAAACACGTTGGTGAAGATCGACTCGTCGACGCTGCCTAAGAGCGATGTGAGGCGATGCTGGCCTTGGGTAATGCCATCGGAGCTGGTAACGGTGAGTTGACCGACGATGCTAGGGTCGTTGAGCGTCGCTCGGCGAGCGATTTCATAGCCACCGCCAGGTCCGCTGACGCGCATGGCTCCACCTGGTTTACCGTCAAAGACGGGTGGTAGATAGCGTTGTCGACGTTCGGCCGTGAAACCGTAGAGCATCGTTCGCAGAAATTGCATCAACGTCGTCTTGCCAGCTTCATTCGGACCGTAGAAAACGGTCATCCCTTCGGGCATCGAGTCGACGGAAAGGCCGGACCAAACACCAAAGCCATCTATTTGAATATCGCGTACCTTCATGCCTTGGTACCTCCAAATCTTCTAGTCGGGGCCAATAAATCGATCTTGTGACCGCGCAGCATATCAACGCCTAACAGAGTAGCACGGTCGAGCATACCCGTGGCTGCATTCGCTTCCTCGTTCACCAAAAGAGCTTCCCATGCTGGTGTGCCTGGTGTCTCCCCTTCGACGATTGGCTTAAGATTTATATGTTTGCCGAGCGTTTTGCGGTTTTCCGTTGATGTTCTTAGAAAGTCACCGAGAATCGTGTCTTCCTCTTGCCACTTGGATGGGAACGTTTTGGGCGAAAGGACTTCGATGTCCGTTGACCACACCGAACACGCCCCATGTCCATACTCGCGTCTGAGCCATGATAGGATCTCTTCGAGAGCGGCTGGACCAACCGTGGTCGCATTCTCCAAATCCATCTCAATCCGCCACTTGACGATCAAGTGCCTTGCTCCATTTTCCGACTGTAGCCGCGAAATGCGTTTGGTCATCAGTTGCCGAATATCGCGACCAAGGGCTAGATCCTCGGTGTCAAGCGTTTGCGTGATGTACCTAAAGGAATCGACGTCTTGCGCAGTGATTTGGGCGTCGTGATTGCCATCGACTTCGACGGTCCAGTATCCATGTGGACCTTCTTCGGCAAACGCGCGGCCTTGAGTGGTGCCACAAACACGCATGTGGGGCGCTTCGCCGTGAAGTGTTTGACGTTGGTGGTTTCCACCGAGAGCCCAATAATCGATGCGTTGACTCAACAACGAATCGCGGTCGGCTGTACCATGGGCAAGCGCGATGACGTAGGTATCGTCGGCATCCGCCGCTTGAAACTCGGCCGCTCGAATCGACTCGCGGCCATCGTTTGATCGACCAAGAATCGTTGCTAAGGCATAACCGTTGCGACGGTGAACGACAGGTTCAAGCTGGCGTTTCGAGAAGAGATGAACATTGCTTGGCAACGCAACTGCGTCGGGCCATCGATCCGGATCGTCGACTTGCCCGGCCGCCCAATAGACGGGTATGTTGCGTTGTCTGAGTTCTTCGAAGTGCTCGATGAGGAAGGCTGGTCCACACGCACCACAGGAAACAGGATTGAGCAAATCGCCAGCCAACAATAGAAAGTCGACGTTTTCGACCATGGCCGTCTCGAAGATCGTTTCGGCCGCTTTCCAAGGAGCATCGACAAGTGCATTCTTGAGATGTTCCGGTAGGTCTAGTAGATCCTGCATAGGACGTTCAAGATGAAAGTCTCCTGCGTGAATAAACCGAAAGGATTCCTTGCCCATGACCACCCTCCCTGTGGAAAACCATTGAACACGGATTCGCTAGCATAATGAAAGGCGAACCGCGATGAGTGGGAAGTTTAGTGGAAATGGACAGTCACTGCCAATGTCGATTCAGTGCTGGCAAAGCGAAAAGGAAGATTTTTCGACGAAATCATTTTGCTCTTGGGGGTCTGTCGCATGCAATCTGCTTGTGGCGTACGCTTCCAGCTTGCGTATTTCAACTCGCAAGCTGGATTCTTACGCCACTTATTCATCGAACGATCAAGCGACTCAACATCAACCGGCGCGTCGCAAGGTCGATTCGCGATTGGAGACGGAGTGAATGTGATTGCCGGCTGTTTCTGGATTCACATGGACCAAGCGTTGTGGGATGGGTGGCTCGATACCCAATTCGTCGAAACGATTTTTGATCCGTCTCAGCCATTCTTGCTTTACCGCTCCGTGTTTCTTAGGAAAAGTCTTGACTGAGACTTTAAGGTGAACAGCGGATTCACCTAAGCTCTCAATCGCAGGTTCTGTTGCCGGCTCCATCATCAGAGGGCCGAATGTGGAGTCCGCTTTGAGCTCGTTCGAAATCTGGCATAGCGCATCCGTGACACGCCCCAAGTCTTCTCGGTAGCTGACTGTAATTTCGCAAACGGCTCTCGACCAGCCATGCGTTTCGTTGCTGACACTATTGATCGTGCCGTTCGGAATAAAATGCACGATGCCGTTGGAATCGCGAAGAACCGTCATGCGAAGCGTAATCCTCTCAACTTGACCAATCACTCCTCCGATCCGCACAGTGTCGTTTAACATATATTGGTTTTCAAGAAGCATGACAAAGCCGTAGAAATAATCCTTTATTAAATTCTGTGCTCCGAACGCGACCGCCAAACCGATGACGGCCACGCCCCCCATTAAGACGGTGATGTTTGCACCCAATTCCTCAAGGATCATCAAGGAACCACTCACAAAAATGGCAACCGTGGATGCATTCTGAAACACGCCAACCAGTGTCTTTGCCCTGTTCTCTCGCTCCATGGTTGAACCGCGTCCCGTGCCGGTGGTGACGAGTCGAACCGATCGAATCGCGAAGAAAGACGCCAAGCGATTGACAAGGAACATTCCGGCACCAATCAGAAGGAGTCGGGGGCCGTGCTCCAATAACCATTGTAGAATGTTTCTAAATGTGAACGGATTGCGAAGGGATTCGACTAGATCCTCGGCCGCCAACGCTTCATGGCGTTTCTTTTCCATTTCATGCAGGGCAACGATGTGTTCGGATTGCAAGCTGCTTTGCTCTGCTCGATGATCATTGAGACGATCGCTAATCTCGGTAACCTCTAATCGAGCTTGGATCATGCGCTGGCTGGCTTGGCTGATGGAGGCTCGGAGGTTGTTCAAGTCCGATGGGTCCGCTTGCTCGGATTGTCGCTGCGTTAGTTCTTGAGAAAGCGAAAGCTGGGCTGCGGTCGCAAGCTCGACCTTCTTGCGTGCAAGATCGAGTTCTTTCTGTTCCTGCGATACGAGCTTATGAATATCTGCCAATCGAGCCGCGATTGATTTTGTTTCTTCCTGGGCTACTTCCGCTTCGTGTTCCTTCTCGCTAGCGTCCGCAGCCGCCTTCACGAGTTCTTCGTCCTGTTCCTCAGAATCGCGTTCCTGATTGGATTGATCCTCGTTGTCGTGAGCGCCCTTTGAATTTGACGGATTTTGATTTTCCTCATCGGAATCATGAGTCGTGGCGTTTCCAACGGAGTCCCGAGATGGCCGAACGTCCTTGCGTTCGTTGTCCGAGTCATCGCTATCCCCGTCACCAGTCATTGAGTCCAACGCGGCTTTATCATTTTCGATTTTTTGGCGAAGCGTAGTGCGTTGCTCGCGAATTGTCTTACGATCTTCGATAGCAAGATTGAACCGATCTTCCGCAAGTTTCCGTCGGCGTTCGAGGGAATGGACATTCTGCTCCGCTTTTTGAATCTGACTTGGCTCGCCCGTTGGTTGACTTGTTGCCAGTGCTTCCTGGGCTCGCTCTAAATCGTCGTTGAGTGCCTTAAATTCCTTTTCGGCAAGCACATACTCGCTATTGGGATTGTCCAACTCGGCTTCAAGGCGATGCAACTGCCCTTGAGCTTGTTCGACAGACTCTTGAAGCTCCGTAACTTTGGCTGCGTCAGATTGAGTTGCCGTAACTGGGTCCACAGAATCGCTGGACTGCTCCGATGCAGGAAGTTCCAGCGTCGATTGCGCCATGTTTTGGTTCGCAAACAAGGCAAACCCAAGAAAGACTATCCAAACAAGGCAAAGCGCATGCCGATTTGCGGACGTTGGCATTTGAAACATATTGGCTTCCCTACCTAAAACAATTGCTAGCACAGTGATCCTTCACCGACTTCGCCGTATTGTGATTAACTGGCGCAGCAGAACTTCACGAAAGTGATCTTAGTGAAAACGCGAACGACGTCTATCTCGAATTTGTCAAACCACGCATTGACACAAGTAGTTGCCTTATTCGTTGTGCGACGCTCCGCGTCGCAGGAATCAAGACGGCGGAGCGTCGTGCAACTTAGTCGCGGGAATCACGACGGCGGAGCGTCGTGCAACTTAGTTCAACAGCCCACGTTGTTAAGCTTGAACAGAGCGCTAAATCTTGACGAAGATCTTTCTGCGATGCATCCACAGGAGCACAATCCACATAAGCGATAGCGTTAGAGCCCCCAACAACATGGGACGAAACGATGGCGTTTCCTCGGACTGCACCAATGGCTTCACTATCCATCCCACGAATTCGTCCAGCCGAGTCACCAAAAATCCAAAGTGACGTTCGATCGCCAATCGAATCGGCTCCTTGAGAGTCCAGCTCATCACATACGCAACAATAGAGTTGGCTCCAATCACCAAGAAGAACGAACCCCATCGTTTGAACCCACCGATATCGCATACCAGATTGAGAACTGCCAACCAAGCAAAACACAAACCGCCGCTCCACAGCACCCAAGTCGGCGTCCAAATCCGTTTGACAATGGGACACAGGCCTTGCGAGTCGATCGCGACAGCTATCCCAGCGCATAGGGCCGCACTGATCCAAAGCCAGATCTGTTTGGCTGGCTTCGACGAATTCCCTTGCAGAATCCGACCCGCGAGCAATCCTAACAGCATCGTTCCCAGGGTTGGAATGAAACTCAACGTGCAATAACCGCCACTGGAGAACTGATATACCTTGTTGCGTGGAAAAAGATTCATCCACCACCGATCCATGGCCCACGCAAGATTTGAATTCTTGTTGAAGTGCGAAGCGATCCCCTCGTAATGCTCAGTCCACGTCGCAGCCACACCGTATTGACTGTACGGAAAGTATTTTCCTGGTGAAGGGTATATGACAAATGCAAACCAATAACCCAGCAGAATCACACCAATGGCAACAATCAATTTGGGCGTCGGAAGACCAGAGAGTAAAAACAGAATCCAATACCCAAGCCCAATTTGCGTCAGCGTGTCATCAAACGTAAAGTTGGTAGCAGGTTTTCCTAAGCTTCGCAAGAAGATGCCCAAGAAGATCAAAACGAGACTTCTCATCACCGCATGGAAAAACATGGCATCCCAACTTTGCCCTCTCGAATTTCGGGATGCAATGGAAAACGCCATGGCTGTTCCAACCAAAAAGGTAAAGCTCGGCTGAATCATGTCGTGGAGCGAACCACCGCGCCATGGTACGTGGGTCGTATGAAAAGCCAACCATTGTGCCCCCTGCGCGAGCCAGCCCTCCCCTTGGAACACGTCCTTGAGGCCATAGAGATGCAGCATTTCGGCCAGCATCAAAAACATGACCATGCCTCGATAGATGTCGACACTAGCGATGCGATCTCTTACCGTCGTATGGGTTGCAGTTACTGGAACATTCAATGATGGAACGATCATAAGTTGAAACCGAAAGCCTACTGATTCACCATGTCATCCAACTGCCTAGCAGCAGTATGGGTTAGGAAACGCCTTGAAATATAGTCACCAAGATCATGCAACTGAGTCGAAAAATCTCGCAATCGACTGCGTAGGATGGCTCGATCCAGCTTGCCCTTTTCATCCGCTACCACATCTTCGCCCAATGCATCCGAATCGAAGAGCCTCAAATTGCCTCGACATTCATTAATCTTCTTGCGATGACGTGCAACCTCCGCTTTATCGGAGGTCGGCAATGCGTCCAAATGCTGCAGTATTTGGACGAATTGGAATGCCAGCCCGCGAGGATTGGACGGGTCCACCACGAGCAAGTCAAGCACTGGTCCGATCTCATAACTCATCAAATAACGATAACGATACGTCATTGAACTATCGCATATCTCCAGTAAAGATTCAAGCAATTGCCTTGAGCTCTTGCGATACGGAACCAACAAAAGTTCGATCAGTCGCAAGAGGTTTTGAGCGCGGTCGATTCGACGCCCAAGATCCAAGAAAAGCCATCCTGGACCGCGAGTCATGCTCTCCGAGGCTAAGCCTGCGAACGCCGAAAGGCTGCTAATTATTTGATTCAAAGTGGACAGCGATTCTCCCATTCGCTCGCGTTTGCCCGCCCAAGATCCGAGAACCGAATAGTCCAATCGACTCAAGATTTGCCACGAATCGAGGCTGAGCCGGTCGCGAATCGTCTCCGCATTGCGAATGATCCCGTTAACGGAATTGGCCAGCCCATCTAAGTCCTTTTGATCAAAGACAAAGTCGAGCACCGATTTGCGCATTTCGACCAATGCGGACGCTTCATCGGACGAAGGTGGCTCGGCTGCTAACTTCGAATGATCGTTTAAGGCACGAACGACTTGCCAATAGTAGGGCAATGAGTCGGGCGAAACCTCGGATGTCAGTTGAGCGCTGCAATACCTTGCATGCCTCGCCATAAACTCGGTCCGCTCAGCAAAACGGCCCAGCCAAAACAAGTGTTCTGCCACGCGGCTAGGCAGGTCCATCGCCGTGCGACGCAATTCGATGGATTGCTTGCCCGATGTCAGCAAGGTGACTTGTTTGACGGGTCCATTGCTGAGCACCCAGACATCTTTGCTCATGGTTCCACCAACTAGACTTTCGTCCAATTTCTCGACCGAATCTGCCGTACGCGCGACACCGCCCGGCATGATTTCC
>JAIPFP010000296.1 GCA_021736575.1 Pirellula sp.
ATGTCGCTGATGGCTCCATTCGACCTCCCCCAACTGCGTTGGGAGAGGTGACCTCCATTGCGTATTCATTGCGTTGCACATCCGTAAAAGGCTTTTACCGAGCGTGCCACCTCAATTGCTAGGTCGTACATTTCGGAAAATGCCGAAGTGGTGTGTCCCCACGCGATACTTGGGGGCACGCCTTCTTTTGGCTGGCATAGGTTCTTCGACTCCGCCGAGCCATTCCATCGCTTGCCAAAATCGCAATGGAACATTTTGCCCTCCCGCAACACAGACAGTGTCGGCACTCGGTATGGGTGAGGAACGGAGCTCAATAGCTTGCCTGCGTAACCCACTGCCGTTGCTACACCCACGACGTTAACGTCAACGTCGCAAATGCTTGGCGTGCTACCTCAACGACTGGCCAGAATGGATGGCGGAGGTTAAGATAATAAAGTCTCCAATGATGCCAAGAATTTGCCGATTTCCTGCAAGACACAGCCGACAAAAGGTGCAGGCTCGCTCCGCCGTGCCGTTCGCAGTCAAGCTTTTGCAAGGGTTCCAGGTGGACGGCACATGGAATGTGCCTACTACTTTCACTTTTGTCGGCTGTGACCTGCGAGAAATCAACAGTAATTTGAAAGGGAAAGGGAAACCGATTGAACCCATCCACCATCCCCAAGGTTCGCTACTCCTACCAAGAGTACCAGTCTTTCCCAGCCGACGGATTTCGGCATGAAATCATCGATGGAGATCATTACATGAGTCCGGCTCCATCGACCAAACATCAAACGGCTTCTCGGCATCTGCAGTTTCAACTCTATGCACAGATCGAGATACCAAAGCGAGGCAAAGTCTTCAATGCACCCACGGACGTTGAGCTAACTCCAAATGACATCGTTCAACCCGATCTGCTCGTTATCATGAATGAGCGAAAACAGATCATTGGCCCCAAACGCATACTTGGGATTCCCAATTTGATCGTCGAGATTCTTTCAGAATCAAACCCAGAACACGATCGATCCTTAAAATTCGAGCTGTACCGCAAGGCGAGCGTACCCGAATATTGGATCGTTGATCCGCATAGCGAGACGATTGACCAATGGGTTTTGGATTTCCAGTCCAACTATGACATGTTGGGTGTGCATCATGAATCCATTTCCATTTCAACCATTCCGAACGTGAATATTAATCTAATGGCGATCTGGGATGAGTAACGCGATGGGTCGAATCAATAAAGCCTCGACGACCTTTTGTTTGTTGTTTCTTGTGGCTGTCCTCCACTCCGCGTATCACCCCCTCCAAGCGCAGCAATCGCATGAGGGGACAAATATCAAGAGCCTAGCCGAGCCATTTTTAAAAGAGAATTGCATCCGTTGTCATGGGCCAGCCGCAGCCAAGAGTGACTTGCGAATCGATCAGTTGAGCACTGACTTGAGCGATCCGTCAATCTTTAAGGTTTGGCAAAGGATTTTGTCTCGAATCGAGTCGGGCAAGATGCCTCCGGAAAAGGAACCGCGTCCAACGCCGAATGAATTGGCCGAAGTTGTCGAACAACTATCGATCAGGCTAAATGCAGCCGCAGCGAAGCATAACGTGGAGGGGCGCACAATATTGCGGAGGCTCAATCGGTTTGAGTACGAGAACACGGTGCGAGACCTTTTCGACATAAACGTGTCCGTGAAGGAAATGCTGCCAGAGGATGCTGTCTCGCGGGGCTTTGACAATGTAGGAGCTGCACTCAATGTCTCGCCTGTGCTGATCGAGCGGTATCTCGATGCAGCCGATGCGGTCCTCGATGCGGCTGTCGCACCGGTTCACAAACTGGAGAGCTCGACTCAAAAATTCGACCTCTATGATTCCTTGCCGAAATGGTTCGTTGCGGGCGTTTGGAAGCGGGAGGATGGCGTAATCCTCTTTCGAAATGGTGGCGATTCGGCATCCGATCTGCGAGAGTTCAAAGCACCGGCACCTGGTCGCTATCGTTTCCGCATCGCAGCCTCGGCACATAACTCGGAGACGCCCCTGCCGATGGCGGTTCTGCTGGGCAACTTTGTCGTTAGCGGCAATCCCACTCGGCATCTTGGCTACTTTGACGCAACCCCCGGCCAACCCACCATCATCGAATTTGAAGAGCGGCTCGCTGCACGCAACGACACGGTCAAGGTTACGCCGGTCGCGCTGCCGTTTGTGTACTTGAAGCACGAAACGATGCCGGACTATCCCGGACCTGGGTTGCAGATTCAATCAATCGAAGTGTCAGGTCCAGCTCCGGAAGCATGGCCGACCGAAAGTTTCCGCCGCGTGTTCGGTGATGTGGATCCAAAGAACGGGAAATTAGCGGACGCCGAACGGTTGCTGCGTGAATTGCTCCCCAAGGCATTCCGTCGGCCCATCACGGAGACTCCTCTCGATCAAGACGAAGTGCAGCCGTTTGTTTCGCTGGTTGCGAAGGCGCTAGACATTGGATTGCCATTTGACGTGGCGCTTCGAACAGGAATCAAAGCGGTCTTGACCTCACCCAAGTTCCTTTATCTGCGCGAGCCGACTGGCCCGCTCGACGACTATGCACTTGCTTCACGTCTATCTTATTTCTTATGGAGCTCGATGCCGGACGAGACTCTCGTCGCGCTAGCTCAAAGCGGCAACCTGCATCAATCCAAGGTGCTGTATGAACAGGTTGAACGCATGCTTTTGCATCCCAAGGCGAAAGCCTTCACTGAAAATTTCACAGGCCAATGGCTGAGCCTGCGGGATATCAGCGCCACCACGCCGGACAAGACAATGTACCCTGAACACGAAGAGTTCCTGCAATGGTCCTCGGTTCAGGAAACACATCTTTTCTTCGACGCATTGTTGAAAGAAAATCTTAGTGTTGGCAACTTTGTCGACTCGGATTTTGCCATGCTCAACGGACGACTGGCTCAACACTATGGCATCCCAAACGTGCATGGCGTGGCATTCCGAAAAGTTGCTCTCAAACCCGAGTATCACAGAGGCGGAGTGCTCACCCACGCGAGCATTCTCAAGGTTACCGCCAATGGTTCTACGACGTCGCCCGTCCTGCGAGGCGTGTGGGTCCTCGATCGCATTTTAGGCACAACGGTTCCTCCGCCACCTCCCAATATTCCCGCCGTGGAACCTGATATTCGTGGGGCGACCACGATTCGCGAGCAACTCGCCAAGCACCGAACAACCGAAAACTGCGCGGGCTGTCATAGCCGAATCGATCCACTTGGCTTTGCGCTGGAAAACTACGATGTAATTGGCGGCTGGAGAGAACGGTATCGTGTGGTCGCCGACCGCAAGGACTGGGTAAATAACCGTATCGGACCACTCGCAAAATACCTCGCTGCGTATCAATATGGCGAGGGCAAGCAGATCGAAGCGGGGGACACGTTGCCGGACGGTCGGCCGTTCTCGGACTTGACGGAATTGAAGCAACTGTTGCTTGCTCATCCCGAAGCGATTGCTCGTTGTGTGACCGAGAAACTAGTGACTTATGCGACTGGGCAACCGGTCGAATTTGCGGACACTCAGGCAGTGAATCAGATTGTGAACCAGGCAAAGGAGTCGAACTATGGATTGCGCTCGATCATCCATGCGGTTGTCGCCAGCGAACTTTTTAGGACCAAATAAAGAAACATGAACACTCTCAAAAGATTTTCTCGTCGTGCATTGTTGCGGAGCGCTGGCGTCACGTTGACTTTGCCGCTTTTGGAAGCGATGGGCGCATCGCAATCGCGAGGCGCAACCGCCATGGAACCGCCGCGACGGATGATCTGCATCAACACAACCCTCGGTTTGCATACCCCCAACTTGTTTCCAAGTCAGGCTGGGCGAGAATATGAGTTAACGCCGTACCTCGAACCGATCAAGGAATTCCGAGACGAATTCACCGTCTTCTCCGGACTCTCCCATCCCGACGTCGATGGTGGACATCCAGCCGAGTTGTGTTACCTGACCTCAGCTCCTCATCCGCGTGCCGATAACTTCAAGAACACCATCTCGCTGGATCAGTACGCCATTGAACAGCTAGTGCCCGACACGCGGTTCGGTTCGCTGGTGCTCGCATCGTCGTCCAGCCGCGGGCTGTCGTTCACGCGTAGTGGCGTGCCCATTCCGGCCGAAGAACGACCGTCTCGCGTCTTCAAGAATATGTTTGTGAATGGGACGTCCAAAGAGATCGATACGCAGATGCAGCGACTCAAGCAGGGGCAGAGCATCATGGACGCTGTCTTGGGAGAGGCCAAGGATTTTCAGAAAGGTCTTGGCTCCAAGGACCGGCAAAAACTGGACGAGTACTTCAGCTCGGTGCGTGACGTCGAGCAGCGGATGGTCAAGTCCCAGGACTGGGCGCGTCGTTCGAAGCCAGTAGTCGATGCCAAGCAGCCTGTCGATATCGCCAGTTCGGTCGAAGTTCCCGCACGTGTGAAGTTGATGATCGATCTAATGCACCTCGCCTTTCAGACCGATTCGACACGGTTTATCACGTTTGCACTGAACGGACTCAACGCCGTACCGACCATTCCAGGCGTTACGCAAGATTGGCACAATCTCTCGCATCACGGACAGGATCCCGTCAAGCTTGCGGAATTACGTGTTGTGGAAATTGCGCAGATGAAGCTCTTGGGAGAGCTGCTGACAAAGCTTAAGAGCACAAAGGAGGAAAGTGAGACGTTGCTGGATCGAACGATCGTAATGTTCGGCAGCAATCTGGGGAACGCTAACAGCCACGACAATAAAAACTTACCAATTCTCGTCGCCGGTGGCGGATTTCGGCACGGCCAGCACGTTGCTTTCGACCCCAAAAAATCTCCTCCGCTTTGTAACCTTTACGTTCAATTTTTGCGACGATTGGGTGCGGACGTGAACGCGTTCGGTTCCAGCACTGGGACCATTCCCGGTTTCGAGTTGGCGTAAGAGCCAGCGAATGGTTGACGTTGCGAGGATGCGCTGAGACGACGGAACTGCGTTTTCGTGTATATTTCTTGTTCTTGTTAGGACTGTTTTTGAGCGTTCCATAATCGACAGCAAAACCAAAGCGTGTATCAGGAGATTCGATGAGTGACCGCATGGTTGTTGTGCGACTTTGTGTATGGAGTGCGATCTATTGACGATCGACTGCGATCTTCCTACGTCTTCGGAGCCTTTGTTACTTCACGAGTTCTTCGAGCAATCCGCGTCAAGATGGCCTGATGCGATTTCCGTCGATGTGCCGCCTGGTGACGACCGTCCAGTACGACGAACCCTAACCTATTCAGTACTCAAGCGTCAGGCGGATACCCTGGCTTGGGAGCTCAGTTCTTGGGTGACTGGCGAGTCCGTGATCGCCATTCTGTTGCCACGTGACTCGGAGTATGTCTACAGTGCTCAATTGGCTATTTTGAGTCGGGGAGCAGCCCATGTCTGTATTGACCCCGCCTTTCCCGACGACCAGATACGGGAAATTCTTGCGGATTCTGGGGCGTTGGCGTTGATGACCGATTCGAAGGGGGTTGCTCGCGCCGAGCAAAGCCAGTTCGGTATCCGAAAGCTTATCGATGTAGCGGAACATGCCCGCCGGGCGGATGAGATGTTAACCTCCCCGCCGCGTCCTGAGTGGCTCACGCAGGACAGTCTGGCCTATATCATTTACACATCGGGCACTACAGGTCGCCCCAAAGGGGTCATGATTGCGCACAGGAGCATTGTCAACCTCATACGCTCCGATGTTCAAGAGTTCTCGCTTTCATGCGAAGACCGCGTGGCGCAGGGATCTTCTGCCGCCTACGACTCTTCCTTAGAAGAGACGTGGCTCGCATTGGCCGCTGGGGCCGCGATCGTTGTCATGGATGAAGAAGTTGTCCGGTTAGGGCCTGACCTCATTCCCTGGCTGCGTTGCGAACGCATCACGGTACTCTGTCCTCCACCGACCTTATTGCGAGCAACAGGATGCGAACGGCCGGAACAGGAACTTCCGGACCTGCGGCTTCTTTACGTTGGAGGAGAAGCGTTGCCAAGAGATGTGGCCGACCGCTGGGCCAAAGGGCGGCGAATGGTAAATGGCTACGGCCCAACCGAGTGTACCGTGACGTCCTTGCGAGCGGACATTCTACCCGCACAACCCATTACCATTGGCTGGCCCGTGCCCAACATTCAGGCTTGGGTGCTGGACGCTTCCCTGCAGCAAGTCATGCATGGGACTCAGGGTGAACTTTGTCTCGGTGGAATTGGCCTAGCGCTCGGCTATCGCAATGAACCTGGACTGAACGCGGCGAAATTCCCCTCACATCCCATTTTTGGGCGCATCTATCGAACAGGAGATCTCGTTCATCGCCAATCGGACGGCGCTTTCTGCTATCACGGACGCATTGACTCCCAGGTTAAGTTGAGAGGATATAGGATTGAATTGGAAGCGATCGAGACCTGCCTTTCTGGATGCGTAGGAGTACGTGAAGCCGCATGCCGGATGCAGGGGCAAGGTGCTCAGCAAGCGATCGCCGCTTTTATAGTGCCTGTAGACGTTGAAAGCCCACCATCCTTTGATGAACTTAAGATGGTTTTGGGACGATCGCTTCCAGCGTATATGGTGCCAAGCATTTTCGGAATCCTGTCGGAACTACCCAAGAGTGTTGGAGGGAAAGTGAAACGGGATGCCCTCCCCGATCTTGATCCAAGTCAACGTAGGGAGGGGCGGAACCTCCGACTGCCTCGAAACGAAATCGAAAGCAGACTAGCCTACGCATTTTGTAGCACGCTTCGTATCCAAGGGGATATCTCTGTCGACGAGGACTTTTTCAAGGAGCTTGGCGGTAGTTCGCTGCAGGCCGCGCAGTTGGTTTCGCTTTTGCGCGACGATCCTTCGACTGCTTCCCTCACTGTCCGCGATGTTTATGAAATGCGGACTGTGGCCGGTTTGGCAGGACGCGTATTCCCCGAAAGTCGGACATCGCAACCTAAGGAATCGCGATTGGACGAACCGTCTGTCAACACGCTTATGGCAACGACAGTACAGATCGTATGGCTGTTGCTGGAGTTCATTGTCAGTACCTCGATCGCGTATCTGATCGCGTTTGAGTTATTGCCCGAGTTATTGGGCAATCTTGGTCCGGTGGCGTTGGTCCTGTTGACGACGCCGCTCATTTTCGCTTCATTGCTTGTTTACGCGCCCGTTTCGGTCATGGCCGCTGTGCTTGCCAAGAGACTGCTGATAGGCCAATACCGGTCCCAACGCGCGCCTGTATGGGGAAGTTTCTATGTTCGCAACTGGATCGTTCAGCAGGTCGCGCGTGCGGTCCCGTGGCAGTTGTTGGCGGGTACTGAATTTCAGGTGATGGTTTTGCGGGCACTGGGGGCACGCATTGGACAACGAGTTCACATCCAC